>NZ_JANLOG010000035.1:0-23663 GCF_025466205.1 Pseudomonas sp. 13B_3.2_Bac1 | reverse complement strand
AATTCCAGAACCCCTGTCTGCTAACGCAGACAGGGGTTTTGTCGTTTCAGGGCTCCCAAAACTCAGGCCGCTTTGCGAGCCTTGCTGATGCGCCGGGCCTGCCACTTGCGCCACCAGATGTAGACGCCAGTCCCCGATAGCCCCGCGATCAGAACCCCCAATACCGCGATGATCACTTGCCCGGTGAAGCCGATGATCCGTCCGCCATGTATCGGTAGTTGCAAGCGGTAAAACCGTTCCCCCAATGTCCCTTGTCCGGCAATTTCCTGACCTAATAATCGCCCGTCAGTACCGTGGAAGAACAACCAGGATTTGCCATGCGCTTCAGTGTCGTGATGCCCGAATCCTGCGCCGTAGAAGTTGTACTCAAAGCTGTAATACAACTCCCCGATCGCCGCTGTCAGTCCTAACCTCTTCCCTTCCAGCAATGCCCTTTCGTACGCCTGTTGATAACTCAACTGCGTCACCCCTAACGCCGACGGAGGCATTCGCCCTCGGGCCTCATAAACGCTCGGCTCGATCGGTGAAAACAGCGACACCGCCGGTTTGAAGACCTGACTGGGCAAGTTCATCGCGACACTGCTGACCGCAATCGGTAGCACCAACAACCACAGCCACAATCCCCCCGCGCGATGCAGATCGAAGTTGAGCCGATAAGCGTGCCCGCCCTTGATCTTCCAGGCCAACGACCACTTTTTCCAGAACGGTTTGCCACGGGGAAGCGTCAGCCACAGCGCAATGAAGCAATCGATTACCCAGGCGATGGCAACCAGGCCCATCAACCACAAGCCCCAGTTGCCGGGCAACGTCAGGTTGTAATGAAACTCAAGAATGAACGGAATGAAGTTCTCCCGCGCAAAGCAGCATTCACCCCAGTAACGTTGGCCCTTCTGCTCGGCATTTACCGGGTCCAGATAGAACACCTGATTGCGCTCATCAAACGGTTTGCCGGTCGCCGGATCGTTGCGCGGCACCGCCGCCAACATGGCGGTATGTCCCGCCTCCTGCGGATACTCCATGTACCAGACCTGCAACTTCGGATGCGAGGTTTGCACCGCGTCGACCAAGGTCCCGGGAGGCAATCGTTGCCCCTCAGATGAAGCCGCGTAGAACTGCGGATTCAGCCACTCATCCAACTCATGATTGAACGCAAGAATGCTTCCGGTGATCCCGGCCAGCAGCAAAAACACCGCCGTCGCCAACCCGATATAGCGATGCAACAACACCAACAATGCGCGCATGAAATGTTCCCCACAGAGACGACAAAGCCAGCCCCTGAAAACAGAGGCTGGCTTTTTTATGCACAAGGCAAAGGTTTAGAACTGGTAGCTGACCGTGGCAGCGACGTTGCGCTCTTCGCCCATGTAGCAGAAGTTCAGACTCGCGCAGGAGGCCACGTAGGATTCATTGGTCAGGTTGTTCGCGTTCAGACGCACGTCGACACCTTTCAAACCGATCTTGCCCAGGTCATAGCCGATCGATGCGTCGAACAGTGTGTAGGACGGCACCTTCAGGGTGTTCTCCGCATCCGCCCAGCTGTAACCGACATAACGCACACCACCGCCCAGACGCAGGCCATCGAGTGCCGCGCTGTCGAACTTGTAGTCAGCCCACAACGACGCCATATGCCGCGGCGCCTGGGTCGGCGAGTTGCCTTTGTTCTCGATCACGGCGGTCGGCGTGCTCAGAGTGCTGACCATCGACTTCGAGTACTCGATATCGGTGAAGGTATAGCTGCCGAGCACTTTCAGGTTGTCGGTCAACTGCATGTGCGCTTCCAGCTCCAGGCCTTGCGAGCGGACAGCGCCTACCGCGCGGTAGAAGTTTTCCTGAGGCAGCTTGGTCGCCAGATTTTCCTGATCGATCCGGAACAGCGAGGCGGTGAACAGGTTGTCGGTGCCCGGCGGTTGATACTTCAGGCCGACTTCCCACTGTGTGCCATCGGTCGGAGGCAGAGGATTACCAGCGCTGTCGGCATACGAGTTCGGGTTAAACGACTCGGAGTAGCTGATGTACGGCGCCAGGCCGTTCTCGAACAGATACAACGCGCCAGCACGGCCGGTCAGTTTGGTGCGCCGGTCATTGATTTCAGTACCGACCGGACGGCCTGCTTCGGCGATACGGTTCTCATCCGACGTCTCGACCCAGTCCTGACGCAGACCCAGCGAGAATCGCCACTGGTCCATCTCGATCAGGTCTTGCAGGTACACGCCGGTCTGCTCCAGGCGCCGCAGGTAACTGGTATCGCCGTACATATCGATCGCCGAATTGCCGTAGACCGGGTTGAACGCGTTGATCGGGGCCAGGCCGCCACTGGTCCAGTCGACCACGGTTTTGCGCCGTTGATAATCGGCGCCCATCAATACGGTGTGCTTGGTGGCACCGGTGAAGAATTCGGCCTGCAGCATGTTGTCGACGATGAACGCATGCAGACGTTCATCGCCGCCGGTGTAGTAGCGGTTCAGTTCGTTGCTGGTTGGCGTCGTCCAGCCGTAGGCGTAGACCTGATCCATGTTGACCTTGGAGTCGAGGTAACGGAAATTCTGCCGCGCCGTGAAGACATCGTTGAAGCGATGCTCGAACTGATAGCCGAACGACTGCTGATCCCGCGAGTAACCGTCAATCCCCGGCTCCCCCTCGAAGAAGTGCGGCGAGATGCGGTTGCCGTTGCGCTGATGAATCGTGCCATCCGCCGGCACGCCACCGTGGTAGCCGCCATCCGGATCGTGCTGCAGATACGCCTGCAGCGTCAGCGAAGTGTCTTCGCTGAAGTCGATGCTCAGGGTCGGTGCGAGGGCGAAGCGTTTTTCCTTGTTGTGGTCGAACTGCGTGTCGGACTGATCCGTCAAACCGGTCAGACGATAGGCAATGCGTTTGTCGTCATCGACCGGACCGCTGAAGTCAAAACCGACACCGCGCTGACCTTGGGTGCCAACCGTGGCCTGAACCTGATGATAGGCCTCGTACAACGGCTTTTTGCTGGTCAGCGCCACCAGGCCACCGGGCGAGCTGCGGCCATACAAGACCGACGACGGGCCTTTGAGAATATCCACACGCTCAAGGAAATACGGATCGACCTGCATGGTGCTGTAGGTGCCGCTGTCGCCCATCGACTTGAGGCCGTCGAGGTAGATGTTGTCCACCGAGCCGTCGTTGAAACCGCGCATCGCCACGTAGTCGTAGCGATGAGTCGCGCCGTAAGGGTTGGTCAGCACGCCGGGGGTATAGCGCATCGCCTGGGAGACGGTCTGTGAGCCTTGATCGTCCATTTGCTCGCGGGTCACCACCGATACGCTTTGCGAGGTTTCCAGCAGCGCGGTACTGGTTTTGGTAGCGATCTGGCTGTGGGTGGCGTTGTAGCCTTCCATGCTGCCCAGCGCGTTACCGAGGGCGAAACCTTTGATGTCGGTGGTTGGCAGTGCCAGCGCCTCGGGTTCGCTGATTGAACGCAGGATGTAGCTGTTTCCGTCTTGGCTGACCGCTTCCAGACCCGAGCCGCCCAGCAAATGGCTCAACGCCTGATCGGTGGAATATTCGCCCTGTACGCCCGGAGACTGCCGCCCCTGCGTTTGCTGCGGGGTCATCGACAAGGTTATGCCCGCCTGACGCGCGAACTGGTTCAGCGCTTCGCCCAGCGGGCCGGCGGTGATGTTGTAGCGATGACTGCTCGCTTCACTGGCATTGGCGGCGAGGCTCAGGCCTGGCAGCACACCGGCGCCCAGAACGGTGGACAGCAGGGCAGCGCGAATGGCGTGCCCCAGCAGGCCCGATTCGGCAGTGAAATTCAGCGAGTTCTTACAGGTGAGGCGGACAGTCATTGTAGGTTTCCGTAGGCAGTCGCAAAGGCTGAGTTGAAGTGCTTACTGACCAAGCCGGACTTGTCGCGAAAACCCGCCAAAATAATTTCAGGCCACAGCCTCAAGCGTTACCCACCAACGGGTGCGATAGCGCAATTGCACCGGCAAAGTCTGCGGCAGGATTGCCAGCAGCTTGTCGGTGTCCTCCAGGCGGAACACACCGGACAGGCGCAGATCAGCCACCTGCGGCGTGCACGTCACGAAGCCCTGACGATAACGTCCGACTTCATTGAGGAAATCGCCCAGGCGCATGTTGCGGGTCACGATCAAACCATCGACCCAGGCGCCCACGTCCATATCCAGTGGAGGTGCAGGGCGCACCTGATGGTGATCGATCAGAAAGGTCTGTCCGGCGAGAGCCTCAACCGAAGCTCCGCCGTTGTGGATGGCGACGCGCCCGGAGCTGACGCTCAGTCGCGTGCAATCGTTTTCCTGGCGCAGGATGAAGCGGGCATTGGCCGGCTCATAAGTGCCATGGCGACTTTGCACGCGAAGCGGCCGGTTGAATGCCGCGCCTTCATCATTACTCCCGCAAGTGACGATGATTTCGCCACGGGTGAGTTTGATCAGCCGCTGCTGCGCGGTGTAATCCAGATCCACGGCGCTGGCCGTGTTCAGCTCGATCCGCGTGCCGTCGGGCAACTGGAAGCCGCGACGCTCGCCGGTCGCCGTAGCGTAGTCGGCGCGCCACTGCTGCCAGACGGCGGTGTCCTTGGCCAGCCATGCGGCGGAACCCATCAGCACCGCGCCGGACAGCAGCTTCAAGGCCTGGCGCCGCCCCAGCCCCTGCGCACTGTTTTCCAGGGTATTGAACGCCACCTGTGCGCCGGGCACGGCGCGCAGGTTATGGCTCAGTTCGGCCTGCAGCGACTGCACGCGCTGCCAGGCCAGTTCATGCTCGTGATGTTCGGCGCGCCACGCTTCGCATTGGCGACTCAGGCGCGCATTGCCATGGTTGTTGCGCAGCCGCAGCAGCCAGTGAATGGCTTGTTTGACCACCTGTTGCGGCGGTTCGGCGCGTCGCCCGGTCGAGAGGTTATCCACAGGCATCAGCTGTCGTACCGCAACACGTAGCAGTGATACAGCGCATCGGCGACGTAACGCTCCACCGAACGCAGAGACAAGCCCAGCTGTTCGGCGATCTGCTTGTGCGTCAAACCTTCGCACTGCGCCAGCAGAAATGCCTGACGGACTTTCGGCCGCAATCCTTCGAGCATGCGCGCGATGCTTTCGAGCAGCTCGATCACTAACGCGCGGGCTTCGGCGCTCGGGGTTTCGGCTTCGGGCAAATGGGCGATGGTTTCGAGATAGGCGCGTTCGATTTCTTCACGACGCCAATGGTCGATCACCAGGCCGCGAGCGATAGTGCGTAAAAATGCGCGGGGCGCCTTGAGCTCCAGGCGTTCGGTACGTTGTAGCAGGCGTACGAAGGTGTCCTGAGCCAGATCCGCCGCATCTGCGGCATTGCCCAGCCGTGCTCGCAGCCAGGCGTTGAGCCAGCCGTGATGACTACTGTAAAGCGCCTGCACTGCAAACTCAGGTGAGGACATGAACGCGACAGCCCGAACGTCACAAATGATAATTAGTCGCATTTTTATCAAGGGCGGTGAATTTTGCAACCTCCGCTCGGATAACCAGCATAAAAAACTTTATAGCGAACGCTCTGGCACGCCGTTCGGCGGGAATCTGTCAGAAATGCCGTGCATTTCCCACACAACCCTAAGATTTCTGCGAACCGTGCCGACAGACTGGTGAGACATGCGTGCACCAAAGTAGAGCGGCCATCAGAACGCTGCCTGCGCTGTACATGGAATGTTGCATCCCGGAACGCATCCCCACTTTTGCATAAGAAGTCCCATGAAATGAATCTCAAGTTCAGCCATAAAATCCTGTTGGCCGCCTCGGGCGTCGTGGTCCTGGCTTTCGCTTTGTTCACCCTCTACAACGACTATCTGCAGCGCAACACCATTCGCCAGAACCTCCAGTCGTCTGTGCAGCAGGCCGGCGATCTGACCGCCAGCAGCGTGCAGAACTGGATGAGCGGGCGAATTCTGGTGCTGGAAAACCTCGCGCAGAACGTTGCCCATCAGGGCAAGGACGCCGACTTCCCGGGGCTGGTCGATCAACCGGCCTTCACCTCGAACTTCCAGTTCACCTACGTCGGTCAGGCCAACGGTGTGTTCACCCAGCGCCCTGACGCGAAGATGCCCGACGGCTACGACCCGCGTCAGCGCCCTTGGTACAAGCAAGCCGTTGCTGCCGACAAAACCATGCTGACCCCGCCGTACATGGCCGCGGTCGGTGGTCTGGTGGTGACCATCGCCATGCCGGTGAAAAAGAATGGCGAGCTGCTGGGGGTGGTCGGTGGTGACCTGAGCCTGGAAACCCTGGTGAAGATCATCAACTCGGTGGACTTCGGTGGCCTCGGCCACGCATTCCTGGTCAGCGGTGACGGTCAAGTGATCGTCAGCCCGGACAAAGACCAGGTGATGAAGAACCTCAAGGACATCTACCCGAATTCCGGCGTGCGCATCGAGAAGGGCAACCAGAACGTGGTGCTCAACGGCCAGGAACGCATTCTGTCGTTCACTCCGGTCAGCGACTTGCCGAATGCCGATTGGTACATCGGTCTGTCGATCGATCGCGACAAGGCCTACGCCGCCCTCAGCCAGTTCCGTACTTCGGCGCTGATCGCGATGTTCGTCGCGGTCGCTGCGATTGCGCTGCTGCTGAGCCTGCTGATCAACGTCCTGATGCGTCCACTGACCACCATGGGCCGCGCGATGCGGGACATCGCCCAAGGCGAAGGTGACTTGACCCGTCGTCTGGTCGTGGAAGGCAAGGATGAGTTCGCTGAACTGGGCAGCTCGTTCAACCAGTTCGTCGAGCGTATTCACGCGTCGATTTCCGAAGTGTCCTCGGCCACGCGTCACGTGCACGACCTGTCGCAACGCGTGATGGCCTCGTCCAACGCCTCGATCATCGGTTCCGACGAACAAAGCGCGCGCACCAACAGCGTGGCCGCCGCGATCAACCAGTTGGGCGCCGCCACTCAGGAAATCGCCCGCAACGCCGCCGATGCTTCGCAGCACGCCAGCGGCGCCAGCGAGCAGGCCGATGACGGTCGTCAGGTGGTCGAGCAGACCATTCAGGCGATGACCGAGCTGTCGCAGAAGATCAGCCTGTCGTGCACGCAGATCGAAACACTCAACGCCAGCACCGACAACATCGGCCACATCCTCGATGTGATCAAAGGCATCTCGCAGCAGACCAACCTGCTGGCGCTCAACGCGGCCATCGAAGCGGCACGTGCCGGTGAAGCCGGACGCGGTTTTGCGGTGGTGGCGGACGAAGTGCGCAACCTCGCCCATCGCACCCAGGAGTCGGCGGAAGAGATCCACAAGATGATCACCTCCTTGCAGGTCGGTTCCCGTGAAGCGGTGACCACCATGAACGCCAGTCAGGCGTCCAGCGAAGAGAGCGTTGAAGTGGCTAACCAGGCCGGTCTGCGCCTGGTCAGCGTGACCCAGCGCATCGGCGAAATCGATGGCATGAACCAGTCGGTGGCCGCTGCAACCGAGGAGCAGACCGCCGTGGTGGAAACCCTCAACGTCGACGTCAACCAGATCAACCTGCTGAACCAGCAGAGCGTGGCCAACCTCAATGAAACATTGAAGGATTGTGATGCGTTGTCGCAGCAGGCCAACCGCCTGAAGCAGTTGGTGGACAGCTTCAAGATCTGATTTTCAGATTCGAGACCGCGTTATCGTTCTTCGCGAGCAAGCCCGCTCCCACAGGTTGACCGTGTTCCTCTTGAAGGAATGCAATCAAAAGGTGGGAGCGGGCTTGCTCGCGAAGGCGGTAGCTCAATCACCGCAGAACTGAAGCCTTATACAAACAGCTTCAACACATTCCCCATCGCATCATCGGCAAACCCCTGCACGAAATCCTTGAACCCCGGCAGTGCTTCCTCCCCACCTGAAGCCGGCTCGGCAATGATCGTCCAGGTCGCCCGCGACTTCCCTGCGCCCAACGATTCCACATTCATCGCCGCCCACAGATTGGCCACACCCAAGGTGTTGTAGATCGTGGTCCAGGTCATGGCCCGTGCCTGCTCATCGCGGGAGTTGAGTTGCTCGACCACCACGTTGCCGTCCTTGAAGAATTTCTTGCGCAGCGAGGACACGCCTTCGCCGGTCATTTCGATGTGCGACAGCGCCGGGATGAAGCGGTCGAAGCCAGCGAAATTGCCGACCACCGCCCAGACCTGCGCGGCGTCCGCCGGCACTTCCACCGAAGAGATGACATGGCAGCCGTGAGGGTTTTTGATCAGGGTGTCCGGTTGCAGAGTGCTCATGGTGTTGCTCCTTTTTTGGATGAATCAGATGAAGTTGATTTCTTTCAGGTAATCGCAGCCGCGACGCAGCAGCGCCGGGGATTTTTCCGGGTAGTGCGCGCCCATCTGTTGCACGCCGGCTTCGGCGTTGGCGTGGCCGATCAGGGAGATGTCGCCAATGTCCTCCTCGAAGCCGTTGAGGTAGAAACCGAGCACGCCAAACAGCGCGTTGTCGGTGTCGACCCGGCCCAGTTGCTGCTGCCAGTCGGCGACGCTGACCAGCGAGAATTCGCTGCCGGTTTCGCGGAACGAGGCGACGTAGGCATCCCAACTCAGCGGTTCGGGGTTGTGCAGGTTGAACACCGCGCGCTCGGTCGAATAACGGCTGGCGTGGAAGGCGATGAAACGCGCTAGAAAGTCCACCGGCATCAGGTCGAAATTCAGCGCGAAGGCCGGCACCTGACCGAGCTGGATCGAGCCTTTGAGCATCAGCATCAAACGGTTTTTGTGCGGCTGGCAGACGCCGCTCAGGCTGTTGAAACTGATGTTGCCGGGGCGATACAGGTTGACCCACACCCCCCGCTCGCGCGCCCGTTCGAGGACGCGTTCGCCGACCCACTTCGACAGGTTGTAGCCGTTGCGGATGTAGATCGGCGGGGTCGGCGCGGCAGGCAATTCGAGCACTCGGCCTTCGCTATCGACGGTGCTTGAAGCGGACAGCGTCGAGACAAAGTTGAAGACCTTTTTGCTGCGTCCTTCACACAGGCGCAGCAGCTCGAAAATCGGCTCGACGTTATCCGCTGCCAGCGACTCGTAATCGAGCACGTGGTTGACGTTGGCGGCGTTGTGCACCAGTGCGCCGAACTCGCGATCGAGGCGCTGATAATCGTCGTCGGTCAGGCCCAGTTGCGGGCGGGTGAGGTCTGCCGAATAGATCCGCACCCGACTCAGATCCAGGTGCTCGAGACGGTTCTCGCGCAATGCCTGAGCAAAACGCTGCGCCGCCGTTTGCCCGCCACCATCACGCACCAGACACGCCACCTCGCTGGCGCCCCAACCGAGCAGTGCTTCGACGATGTGCACGCCGACAAAACTGTTGGCGCCGGTGACGATCACCTTGTGCACATCGCCCAGGCGACTGATCGGCAGCGGCTCGATGTTCAGCGGGCGCTCGGCGTCGGCCATGGCCTGGGCGCTGAGCACCGCGCTGTCGTCGGTACCGCGCACCAGTGTCGCGAGTTTGCTGATGGTCGGCAGTTCGATGAAGCGGTTGATCGAGATGCTGCGCCCGAACTCCTCACGCAAGCGCAGCAACATCCGCGACAGCAGAATCGAATGCCCACCGAGATTGAAGAAGCTTTCGTCGGTGGAAATATCGCTGCTCGGCAGCTCCAGCAGTTCCGCCCAGATCTCCAGCAGCAGCGCTTCGTCAGCGTTTGCCGGCAGGCATTTCGGGCCGCCGTCCTGCACACTCACCGGCAGCTCCAGCAATGCCTTGCGGTCGACCTTGCCGTTGCTGGCGAATGGCATCTGCGCCAGTTCAGTCCAGGCCACCGGTTGCATGTAGTCCGGCAAAAACTGCTGGGCATGCGCCTTCAACAGATCGCGGGCAGCGTCCGATTGCGGCTGGGCGAGGAACGCCAGAATCCGCCGCTGACTGTCGATCACCACCGCCACCTGACGGTACAACTGGCTCTCGCGCAGGCAGCGCTCGATCTCTTCCGGCTCGACCCGGAAACCGCGGATCTTCACCTGATTGTCGCGCCGTCCGCACAGCTCGATGCCGTGTTCGCCCCACTTGGCCATGTCGCCACTGCGGTACGCGCGCAACGCTTGGCCGTGTGGCAGTTGCAAGGTGAGATAGCGCTCGGCGGTCTGCTGCGGGTTGTTCAGATAACCGAGGCAGACGCCGGGGCCGACGATGAACAATTCGCCGACGGTGTTTTCCGGCACCGGTTGCAAGTCGTCATCGAGAATCAGCACCTGACTGTTGGCAATCGGTGCGCCGAGGGTGCGGTTGCTGTCACCCGGTTGGAGCTGGCGAGCGGTAATCAGCACCGTCGCCTCGGTGGGGCCGTAGAGGTTGTGCAGCTTGCCCTGCCGGGTCAGTTGCTCGATGACGAAAGGCTCGCAGACGTCGCCACCGGTCATCACCTCTACGCCTTGCAGTTGCTCCAATGGCAGGATGCTCAGCAGCGCCGGCGGCAGGAACGCGTGAGTCAGTTGCCGGCGGCGGATCAGCGCCACCAGTTGCAGTGGATCGCGGCGTTGGGTGTCGTCGGGCACCACCAGTTCGGCGCCCTGCAGCAGGCTCGGGAAGATATCGATCAGCGACGAGTCGAAGCTCAGCGAAGAGAACTGCAAGACCCGACTCTCGGCGCGCAACTGCACGTAATCGGCGTACCACGCCGTGAAGTGGGCGAGGTTCGCCTGGCTCAGCAGCACGCCCTTCGGATGCCCGGTGGTGCCCGAGGTATAGAGCGCCATGCACGGTGCTTCAAGCGTCGGTCGCTGACGCATCAACGGCAGGTCGAGATCGGCGTCGGCACTGTCGATACGACTGACATCCAGCCCGGGCATTGACTCGCTGAGCGGGTGCTCGCCGTCGTGTAGCAACAGCAAGGCTCCGGCGTTCTGCAGGATGTATTGCTGGCGCTGCAACGGATGGCTCGGCTCCAGCGGCAGATACACCGCGCCACTGCCGAGCACCGCCAGAATCGAGGCGAACAGCGCCGGGCTTTTCGGCTGGCAGATACCCACGATCCACGGCTGCGGATGCTGTTCGAGCAGCGGTTGCAGACGTTGCTGGATCGCACGGCTGTGGGCGTGCAACTGGCGGTAGCTGAGCGACTGCTCGGCCAGATGCAGCGCCGGTCGCTCGGCGTGTTCGATCAGGCTCTGTTGCAGGCGCTCGATCACCGGTGTCTGAGCCTGTTGCAACAATGCCGGATGCGCCGTGGCGTTGAGGCGATGGACGTAAGCCAGGCTGTCGAGAAACGACAGGTCTTCCACCTGCTCGAAGTCCGGCGCCGTGGCCGGCGATGCCTGCTGGAAGTACCCGGCATCGCGGGAGAAGCGGCTGACCAGCAGCGCGACTTCGTCGACCAACTGCGTCAGCACTCGCTGGCGCAGTGCCTGACCGTTGCCGGACGGCTCCTCGCCAATCGGCACGCGGCTGATCAGTGACGAGCCGATGAAACACAGCAGGTCGAGTGTCGGCAAACCACCAATGCTTTGCCTTCCGATACCCAGGCGCAGATGCAGGTGGGGGATTGCACAGCGATCGCCGGCGCCGATGAAGCCATCGTCGATGATCAGATCCACTGTCGATTGCGCGGCGCCGCTGCGCATCAATGAGTGACCGTGTTGTTCGAGTTCCTGTGCCAGGTCGGTCATGGCCTGGCTGGCGCCAATCAGCAAAATGTCGAGACGTCTCATGTCGGCCTCCTCATCACACCAGATAGTCACGCAGGGCGTGCTGCACGCACGGCGTGTCGAGCAGCGAGCTGTTGTGGAAAAAACGCACGATGTTGCCCACCAGCGGATGGTGGCGATTGATCGGGAAGGCCAGTCCGGCCATTTCGTCCTTGAGCGAGCGGCGGATCACATCACTGACCGGCAAGGCGTCGATCAGGCGCAGATCGAAGGACTTCTGGATGTCATTGGTCAGGTAATGGCCGATGAACACCGGCAGGATCTGCGCGATGGTTTCCCGGTCCGCGTCATTGGCGGTATGCCAATAGATGCGCACCATGCGCGCCCAGAAGCTGGAGTGCCGGCCCTCGTCGAGCAAGTGATCGGCCATCAGGCCTTTGATCGACGGCTTGACCGTGTCGTCCCGGGCGAACGCCGCGACGTCGCCGGTTACGGTGTTTTCGGCGATGGCGACGCAGATCAGTTCTACCGCGCTGCGCAGGTGCTCGGGCGCCAGGGCCACAGCGGCCGGAATCGCCCGGCTCAGTTCGATTTCAGCAGGCAGTTCGATCGGCTCGATGCCGGTCATGGCCACGGTCTGCTGCATGAAATCCATCGCCACCAGTGCGTGGTAATCCTCGTCCACCACCACGGTCATCGCGTCGTAGCGACAGGCGAACGGGAAGGGTACGGCGAAGCGATTCTTGGCGATGGCGCGGGCGGTCTGGTCGACGATTTCGGTCTCGAAAATCACCACGTCGTTGATGAACTTGTACAGCGTCTGCACCAACGCAAAATCACGCTGCTGCGGGCACTCGCGCAGGAAGGTTTCGCTGAGCACCAGGGGCTGGCGGCTCAGCGGATAGATCAGGCGCTCATCGTCTTCCAGAACACGCCGTGGCCGGGTGCGGATGGTGGCGCGGGTTTCCCAGGCGTCAGCGAAGGATTGATAGTCGGCGGCGTTCATTGGGCCACCTCCGCCAAAGGTTCACGCATGCTCAGACGCAGGCCGTCCCACAGGGCGATGCGGCTTTCCACGGCCGCGATGGCGCTGGCGTAGACCTCGGCTTCACGCTGCGGATCGCCATCGACCAGGCGCTCAAGCAATTGCTCGGCGGCCGGGCCGTGATCCTCGGAGTCGACCTCGATGTGGCGCTCCAGGTAATAGCGAAAGGTTGGAGCCTGTTCGATGCCGATCCCCCAGTCATCGAGGATGCGCTGGAACATTGGCGGAATCACGCTCTCGCGACCATGCAGGAACGCGGCGGCGACGCTGTGGCCCGGTGCATGCAGCGCGGTGTTTAGCGTCTCGCGGACAAATTTCGCCGCTGCCGGATCAACCTCAACGCTTTGCAGAGCGACGTCGTAACTCACGCCTTCCTGTTGCAGCGCGACAAACCGCTCGACCGCCGTGGTGCTCGCACCGACTTCGCGCATGGCGTCCAGGTACAGCTCGAAATGGCTGTAATGGCCGTGGGCGGGACGATCATCCGACTCTTCGCCAAGCACGATCTCGTTGATCAGCCGCGCAGCATGCGGATCGCGTGGCGGCAGCCATGGCAGGCGGGTGCAGGTCAGTTCCTGCTGCAGGCGCTTGGTCAGCGACATGAAATCCCACACGGCGAAGACGTGAGACTCCATGAACCGGCGCAGTACCGATAACGAATCGATTTCGGTAAAGATCGGGTGAACGCTCAATTGAGCTTTTTTCAGGGCGAGTTGTTCTTTAGTTGGCATCATGGCGAACCTCGGTGTTATTGGAATAGAGGGAGTTGCTCGTTCAGTGCATCAACACGGACTTGATAAATTTGAAATGTTTTCTATTGGCGAACGCGGGCCTCATTCGGATTAATGAAAGTTTGCAAAGTGCATGAAAGGCTCTCGGCCATGCGTTGGCGACTATTTGCCAAAGCTATTGGCTGACTGCGGAGCCGTGCCGTGTTTGCGGGTTGAACCTGCTCGGCGAGGAAAAGCTAATACATCGTCAAATAACTTAACAAGTTTATTTTTAATTATTTTTAGTTGTGTGTTTTTCAAGTATGAGTTGGCTCGGTAAAACTTTTGATTTCAGTTTTACTTGGGCGTAGTTGCTCCTTTCGGCAAATGATGGCCAAAATTGAAAACAAGAGTGAATGCCTCACTCAAAGCAACTTTCCGATGCAAAGATTGAAGTGCTGTATAGGAATGAAAGTTGGCCGGAAACGGCGCCGTAACTTCCTTTTATCCCGTGGCAAGGCTCCTTCCGTAGGTTCCTGGTGCGGGGACTGCGCCGGCGGTGCGGAGCGTCGCCCGTTCTTCATGGGTTGGCCGTTAAAGAGTGCGGGTAAATTGGCAGGACGGCTATGACCGATTCGTCCGCAGCGAGCTGCAATGCCGGGCATATGGGCGCTGGGAGGTTAGAGCGAACAGGCCGATCCGCCAGCAGATTTGCGGCGGAGCGCAGAGAGGATTTGTAAGCGGGTTATTCGCCGGTCAGGCGTGAAGAGCAGAGACCGGCAGAAAGGGAATCAGCGTACGGCCTTGCGGTTTTGTCCGGCAGGGCTGGCGAGGTAACGGGTGATCACGTCGACGCCACGGTTGAGGTGTTGCGTGAGCAGCTTCACCGATAGCTCGACATCGCGCTCGATCACCGCGTGGAGCATGGCGCGGTGATCTTCCTGGGACAACTTGCCCAGGCCCATGGCTTCAAGGTTGAAACGCAGAAAGCGCTCCTCCTCGTTGAGGCCGTCTTCGACCAGTCGCAGCAACCGCTGATTCGGGGCCTTGCTGTACAGGGACATATGGAACAGGCGATTGAGCCGACCGATTTCGCCGTAGTCGTGCTGGGTCTCGAGCTCTTCGATATAGCTGGCGGCGCGTGCGTGATCGGCGCTGGTCAGCAGCGGGATCGATTGGCGCATGGCTTCGGATTCGAGCAGGATCCGCAACTCGTAGGTTTCGGTGGCGTCGCCTTGAATCAGCGGGGCAACCACAGCGCCCTTGTGGGTGGTGACACTCAGCAGCTCCTGGGCCTCCAGCTGACGCAGAGCCTCGCGCACCGGCATGCGGCTGACCCCGAACAGGTCGGCCAGGTCCTGCTGACGCAGGGCGGTGCCGCATGGCAAACGACCGTCAAGGATCGCCGAGCGCAAGGTCTCTTCGATGATCGAACGGGCGAGGTGTGCGGGAATCGGCCCGTCGACTTTGATGCTGTGCAGCGGTTTGGGCTTCTGTGTCACAACTACTCACCCTGAATGAAGACGGAATTTGGATCCAAGGACACTAGTGATTGCTCCACAGGTTGTCAAACCGTGTGAAGCTGCGATCCTGTGCGAAGTTTAGCGCGCTGGCGATGATCTCAGTGTGCCATTGTTTTTTGTCCGGCTAAGCTTCACCATCAAACGCTTTCCTTCCTGCCTCCTGGAAACCTGCTGTGGCGGTACGTTTCGCGATCCCCCGGACTTTGCGCTGGCTAGGCTGTGCACTGTTGCTGGCCGGCGTCATGCTGGGCGGTCTGCATGCCGATTGGGATTTTTCCGCGATCAGCCGCAAGGCCACGGCGCTGTACGGCCCGCTGGGTGCCGGGCAGCAGCGGATCGATGCCTGGCAGAATCTGCTGGCGACGCAGAAACAGGTCAGCGAGATGGAAAAGCTCAAGGTGGTGAACCTGTTTTTCAACAAGCAGATGCGCTATGTAGAGGACATCGATCTGTGGGGGCAGGTCGATTATTGGGAGACGCCCATCGAGGCGTTGTGGAAAGGCGCCGGCGATTGCGAAGACTATGCGATCGCCAAGTATTTCAGCCTGCGCCATCTCGGGGTATCCAGTGACAAGCTGCGCATCACCTACGTCAAGGCACTGCGCCAGAACCGCGCGCACATGGTGCTGACTTACTACGCCACCCCCGATGCCATGCCACTGGTGCTCGACAGCCTGATCGATCAGATCCAGCCGGCGTCGCAGCGAACCGATTTGCTGCCGGTCTACTCTTTCAATGCCGAAGGTCTGTATCTGCCGGGGGCCAAGGGCAACAAAAGGGTCGGTGACACCAAACGCCTGTCGCGCTGGCAGGATGTGTTGAGAAAAATGCAGGCCGAAGGTTTCCCGGTCGAAACGACTAACTAGGAGCACGCGCTCAGATGTCTTTGTTCAAACAGCTGTTGATCGCTATCTGTCTGTTCCTGGTGGTCGCCTTCACCGGCAGCTTCATGGTCAGTCTGGAGAGCTCGCGCACCCAGTACGTCAACCAGCTGCGCTCCCACGCCCAGGACGCCGCGACGGCGCTGGCGTTGTCGCTGACGCCGAATATCGACGATCCGGCGATGGTCGAGCTGCTGGTCAGCTCGATTTTCGACAGCGGCTATTACGCGAGCATCCGCGTGGTCGATCTCAAGACCGACAAGACCATCGTCGAGCGCAGCGGGATTCCGGCGGTCAGCAATGTGCCGGACTGGTTCGTCAAACTGATTGGTCTGGAGCCGGCCGGCGGCGATGCGTTGGTCAGCCGTGGGTGGGAACAGGCGGCGCGGGTTGAAGTGGTCAGCCATCCGATGTTCGCCGTGGCCAAGCTGTGGCAGAGCGCGTTGGGCAGCCTCGGCTGGCTGCTGCTGTGCGGCGCGGTCAGTGCGGCGCTTGGCGCGCTGCTGCTGCGCCGGCAATTGCGCCCGCTCGACTACATGGTCAAACAGTCCCACGCCATCGCCCGCCGCGAATTCCTCAGCCTGCCGGAGCTGCCGCGCACTCCGGAACTGCGCCGCGTGGTGCAGGCGATGAACCAGATGGTCGAGAAGCTCAAGGCGCTGTTCCAGGAGCAGGCCGAGCGCAGTGAAAAACTGCGTGTCGAGTCCTATCAGGACAACTTGACCGGCCTGGCCAACCGACGTTATTTCGAAATGCAGTTGAACAATCGGGTGAGCAATGCCGAACAGGCCAGCTCCGGTTATTTGCTGCTGTTGCGGGTCAAGGACCTGGCCGGGCTCAACCAGCGCCTGGGCGGTCAGCGCACCGATGAATTGTTGAAAGCGGTCGGCGAGCAATTGTCCCGCGAGTGCGCCCGCTACCCGGAAACCCAGAACCTCGTGACGCGCATTCGCGGCGGCGAGTTCGCCGTGCTGGCGCCGGGGCTGGTGCGTGAAGAAGCGCTGCAACTGGCGCAGAACCTCGACAGTGCGTTGAGCAGCCTGCACGCCACCGGCGCCACGGATGTACCGGCCGTGGCCTCGATCGGCCTCGCCCCGTTTGCTCATGGCGATTCACCGCAAGCTGTGCTGACACTGGGTGATCAGGCGCTGGCGCAGGCCGAGGGGCAGGGCGAGCGGAACTGGGCCTGTATCGATCAGAGCCTGGTGGCCGATGTCGGTGACGATCACCACGCCTGGCATCGGTTGCTTGATCAGGCGCTGAACCAGCAGCGTTTCGAGCTGTACTTCCAACCGGTGGTGGCCGCCCAGGACACGAAACTGGTGTTGCATTACAAAGTACTCTCACGGTTGCTGGATGAGCAGGGCGAGACCATTCCGGCCGGACGCTTCCTGCCGTGGCTTGAGCGCTTCGGCTGGACCGCGCGACTCGACCGCCTGATGCTCGAGCGGGTGCTGGAACAGATGAAAGGGCACGAGGATTCGCTGGCGCTGAACCTGTCTTCGGCAACCCTGGCCGATTCGCAAGCGCTGAACAAAGTGTTCGAGATTCTGCGTGCGCACTCCGACCTCGGCGAGCGCCTGACGCTGGAGATCGGCGAGGAACAATTGCCGGAGCAAGCGGTGCTGGAGCAGTTGACCCGACGTCTGCGTGAACTCGGTTTTTCCCTGAGCCTGCAGCGCTTTGGTGGACGCTTCAGCATGATCGGCAACCTGGCGCGGCTGGGGCTGGCGTACCTGAAGATCGATGGCAGCTACATTCGCGCGATCGATCAGGAGAGCGACAAGCGCCTGTTCATCGAGGCGATCCAGCGTGCGGCGCACAGCATCGATCTGCCGCTGATTGCCGAGCGGGTGGAGACCGAAGGGGAGTTGTCAGTGATTCGCGAGATGGGCTTGTACGGAGTGCAGGGGCAGTTGTTCGGTGAACCCAAGCCCTGGAAGTAACCTGTTCGTCATTCGTTGTCGGTAAATCAGCCTTCGCGAGCAAGCCCGCTCCCACATTGGAATGCATTTCAAATGTGGGAGCGGACTTGCTCGCGAAGGGGTCAGTCCGGTCACTGAAGATCGCGGATCAGATCAGCCCGGTCTCTTCGTCGTCGATCAAGTGGCTCAACCCGCCCAGCGCTTCCCGCGCCTGGGTCCGATCCATCAGCTTGGCCTGCGCCGCCGGCGGCAGATCGGTAACGCGGATCACGCCCTTCTGGGTCAGCACCTGAATCAGGTCGTCGAGTACCCGAATCATCTCCAGATCGCTCTGTTTGAGCTGTTTCAGGCTGGTTTCCACGACCTCGTTGGCGAACCAGGCCTGGATTTCATGGCTGTCGGCGGGCAGCGTTTCCGAGGCTTCGGCGTAGGCTGCAGCTTCCACGCGGATCAGCTGACCCTGCGCATCGCGTTGCACGTAAAACATTGAGCATCCCTCAGAAAGAACCAGCGTCATGCTGTCAGCAGCATAGGCCAACTGCGCGCGAGTATGCGGTGCGGCGACGAAATCGTCACCGGTGCGATAGGCGCAAACGTGACGGCCGCCCCAAGGGGCGGCCGTTTTGTTCACGCATCAGCTGTTGTTGTGGTCGACTTTGATGGTCGGATCGCTGCCGGCAATCAGGTTATGAATGTTGGCCGTTGACCAGTTGTTGCCTTCCAGTTTGATCGTCACGTCCGGAGTGGCCGCAGCGGCATCGCCGGAGTTGAACTTGCCGCCGGAGCTGACTTGCAGCGACGACACGCCGTCGACCGTGGTGATCTTCAGGAAGTTGTCGATGGTGCTGCCGGTCTCGCCCTGCAACAGGTCACGCAGATCGATGCGGTCGCCTTCGTTGGCGTTGAAATCCTTGATCACGTCGTTGCCGGTATCGCCTGCTTTCCAGACGAAGGTGTCGGCACCGGAACCACCGATCAGGATGTCGTTGCCCTGGCCGCCGATGAGCGTGTCATTGCCGGTGCCGCCGAGCAGGATGTCATTGCCTTTGCCGCCGTCGAGCAGGTCGTTGCCGCCCGAGCCGAACAGGATGTCATTGCCCGCGCCGCCCAGCAGCGTGTCGTTGCCGTCATGCGCACCGGACACATCGAACGCCTGATAGTGCTCGGTGATGTACTGGTGCACGTTGCTGGTGGTGACTTTGCTGACGTCCACCCCGGTTTGCTGTGCGACGTACGCCTGCATTGCCTGATAACCCTCGCCGGCAATGCCGTTGAAGCTCACCAGGTCGCCGAACAGGATGTCGTTGCCATCGCCACCGCTGACGGTGTCGTTGCCCGGCATCGTCGCTTCGGTGTGGCCGATGATCGAGTTGGCCAGATCCTTCGGATCGATGTTGGTCTGCGGGTTGTGATCAGTGTCGTACGGTTTCAGGTCGTTGAGGCTGACACCGCTGTTGATACCGATGGCTTCGACGTTCGACAGGCCACTGAGCAAGGCGAAGCTGCTGTTGGCGTTATCGGTGGTGGCCGAGCTGGTGCTGCTGCCGCTGCCCGCCAGGCTCGACAGCTCATAGGTGCCATCACCCTGAGCGTGAACGGTACCCAGGTTGGTTGCGGTCCAGCCGTAACGGCTGGTGTAGACCTGCAACTGCGCACTGCCGTTGGCACTGATGCTCAGGTAATGCGTGCTGTCGATGTACGTGCTGAAGGTATCGCCCAGCTTGTAGTTGCTGGTCGTCACCACACTGTCGAACTTCACGCTGCCGTACAGCGTCGGGTTGGTCTGCTCGCCGCTTTGGTAGTAGGTCGGCTGGCCGTCGGTGATGAAGTACGTGAGGTTCTTCGCCCCGGTGTTCGCCACAGCTTCCGTGCTCTGGAAGAAGTTGGCCGTGGTCTTGAACACGTCCTCGTAGTTGGTGCCGCCGCCGGAGGTCATCGAGTCGAGTACGGCCTTGAGCTTGGTCAGCGCGTTCGGGTCGTTGAGGTTCACCGACACCGACTTGTTGACCTGGGTATCGAAGTCCACCAGGAAGATGTTCACCGTGCCCGAGTTGCTGCCGCTCAGGCTCTGCTTGAGGGTGTTGAACACCGAGGTCAGCGAGTCCTTGGCCGCGTTGATCGACGAGGTGCTCATGCTGCCCGAGCTGTCGACCATGAACGCGATGTTGTAGTTGGTGCCCGGCACCACGGTCAGACCGCCGATGTCGGCGACCATGATGTCGTTGCCATCGGTGCCGTTGAAGGTGTCATCGCCAGAGGTACCGACTACGGCGTTGTACACCGCCGGCACCACGGTGACCGGAATGGTCGCGGTGCTGCTGGCCGAGCCGCCGACCATCTCGGTGGAGGTCGACGTCACGGTCAGGTTGAACTGGCCGTTGTAGTAGGTCGGCGGGGTCACGGTCAGGCTGCCGAGGCTCCAGCCGGTGACGTTGGCTTCGCCATTGCTCGCGGTGACGGTGAAGCTGTGGCCGTGACCGTCGGAGAGTACCGAGCCGACCGGCGCGCCGCTGATCTTCACGCTCAGGGTTTCCGAGCCGTCGGTGTCGGTCAGCGCAGTGTTGATCGCCGACAGTTTCACCGTGGTGCCTTCGGCGCCGGTGTTGAGTTTGTAGCCGTCGTAATAGCCTTCGCCGTTGGTGCCGTGCAGGTCGGAGACGGTCACACCGGAATTCACCAGATCCTGCACGCCGGTGTAGATCGGCACGCCGGCGCTGCTCAGGTCGATTGGCGTGCTGCCGTTGACCGACAGGTTCACGTCATAGCTGCCGGGGCCGCTCTGGTTGTGGTGGTAGATGTCCAGGGTGTAGTAGCCGCTGGTGGTCGGGGTGAACGAGCCGCTGATCGCACCGCCCGCGCCCCAGGTACCCGACGCCACACTCTTGCCGCCAATGGTGATCAGCAGACTGTCGTCAGCCACACCGCTGAAGCTGTAGGTTTTGCCGGCTTCCAGATAGATCAGGCCCGAAGTTTTCGACGCGGTGCCGGCGGCCACACTGCCGTCCGACTGCACGTTGGTCACGTTGGTGCTGGAGTTCGGGGTGCCGGCGCCGTCGATCACGTTTTTCAGGGTGGTCGAGTTCGCGCCGCTGCCGTCGGTGCCAAGACCTGGCAGGCCGGTCCAGACTTCCTTGACCAACCCGGTGGACTTCACGCTGTTGTCGGCCACGCTCACGGTCGGTGCATCCGCCACCGGCGTGATGTCGATCTTTACGGTGCCGGTGTTGCCCAGCAGTTGGCCGTCGGTAGGCTGGAACTTGATCTGTGCATAGTCAGCCTGGTTGTTGCCCAGGCCGGTGCCGCCGTAACCGTTGACGCCCGACTCGTTGGCATCCGGCATGAAGCGCAGCTTGCCGGCGTCGATGTCAGCCTTGCTGAAGGTCTGGTTGTTGGCGACATCTTTCCAGGTCGAGCCGTCCAGATACTGCAGTTTGCCTTCGCCCGGCAGCTGGGTGATTTTGATGCCCAGGCTGCTGGCCGGGCTGTCGACGTCAGTCACACCGAAGGTCGACCAGCCGAGGATCAGCGGCGTGTCTTCGGTGCCGGTGACATTGACCGGAGCCGCCACCGGCGCATCGTTGACCGCCACCACGTTGACCGTGGTGGTCGCGGTGTTGGAGTAGTTGCCGCCATCGGTCACGGTCACGGTGATGATCCGCGGCACGGTGCTCGGGTCTTCACTGCTGTTGGTGAAGGTGATGTTCTTGATCGCCTGCATGTAGTCGGCCAGCGTCGCGTTACCCGACAGGGTCAGGGTCACGGTGCCGTTGGTGCTGTTGGCGTTGATGGTGATGCCGTTGACGCTGTTGCCGAGGTTCAGCGCATCGCCGTCCTGACGGTTGGTCAGCACGATAGTCGCGCCGGTCAGCATGGTGCTGTCCGGGTCGGTGATCGTCAGGTCAGTGTCGGCAATCGACACGCCGGCGCCCGGAGTGTTTTCGGTGAAGGTCACCTTGTAGTCGGCACCGGTGGCGCCGCTGGAGTTGTTGGCATCCAGGTCGATGACCGGTGGCGCATCGTTGTCGATGATCGAGGTGCTGACGCTGCCGTTGGTGCTGCTCACGGCCAGGTTCTCGAAGTTGCCGCCGGTCACCGAGTCGATCTTGACTACGAAGTTCTCGGTGCCTTCGGTGATCTTGTCATCGATGGTCGCGACGTTGAACTGCGCGCTGCTGGCGCCCGCCGGGATCTTCACGGTGTACACACCGGTGAAGTCCGAACCGTCGGCGGCGGTGCCGCTGTAGACGATTTTCAGGGTCACGTCGGTCTGCGCCGGGTGGGTCAGGCTGACGGTGTAGCTGGCGGTCTGGCCTTCGGTCACCGAGGTGCTGCCGGTGATGCTGACAGTGGTGGTGTCGATGGTGTCGGTGACGTTGGTCACGGCTGGCGTGGTGTTGGTCACCAGATTTTCGAAATTGCCACCGCTGGCGTTGGTGATGGTTGCCTGCACGCTGCCGGCGTCTTTGTAGACGTCGTCAGCCGGAGCCGGAACGGTCACGGTGCCAGTGGTTTTGCCAGCGTCGATGGTGATCACCGAGCCGTTGCTCAAGGTCACGGTGACCGGCGAGCCGGCGGCATTGGTCAGGGTCGCGGTGTAGGTGATCTGGCCACCCTCGGCCACAGTGCCGGTCGCGCTGAGCGACAGGTTGGTGGTGTCGATGGTGTCGGTCACGGTGGTGCTGACCGGGGTTTTGTCGGCGACGAGGTTTTCGTAATTGCCGCCGGTCACATTGCTGATCGAGTTGGTCAGCGGAGCGTGGCCGGTCAGCGCGTCGTTCGGCGCGATGCTGGTGACGGTGCCGGTGGTCTTGCCGATGTCGATGGTGATGCTCTGGCCGTTGGCCAGGGTCACGGTCACTGGCGAACCGGTGACAGGTGCACCGACGGTGGCGGTGTAGGTGACGGTGCCACCCTCGGCCACGGAGCCAGTGGCGGTGAGTTTCACGCCAGTGGTGTCGATGGTGTCGGTGACACTGGTCACGGCTGGTGTGGTGCTTGGGACCAGGTTTTCGAAGTTGCCACCGGTCGCCGACTTGATGGTCGCCTGCACGGTGCCGGCGTCTTTGTAGACGTCGTCGGCTGGAGCCGGAACGGTCACGGTGCCGGTAGTTTTACCCGCGTCGATGGTGATCACGGCGCCGTTGCTCAGGGTCACGGTCACTGGCGAGCCAGCGGCGTTGGTCAGGGTCGCGGTGTAAACGATCGAGCCGCCTTCGGCCACAGTGCCGGTCGCGGACAGCGACAGGTTGGTGGTGTCGATGGTGTCGGTCACGGTGGTGCTGACCGGGGTTTTGTCGGCGACGAGGTTTTCGTAGTTGCCGCCGGTCACGTTAGTGATCGAGTTGGTCAGCGGAGCGTGGCCGGTCAGCGCGTCGTTCGGCGCGATGCTGGTCACGGTGCCGGTGGTTTTGCCGATGTCGATGGTGATGGTCTGACCGTTGGCCAGGGTCACGACGACTGGCGAACCGGTGACTGGTGCACCCACGGTGGCGGTGTAGGTGACGGTGCCACCCTCGGCCACGGTGCCAGTGGCGGTGAGTTTCACGCCAGTGGTGTCGATGGTGTCGGTGACATTGGTCACGGCTGGCGTGGTGCTTGGTACCAGGTTCTCGAAGCTGCCACCGGTCGCCGACTTGATGGTCGCCTGCACGGTGCCGGCGTCTTTGTAGACGTCGTCGGCCGGTGCAGGGACGGTGACGGTGCCGGTGGTTTTGCCCGCGTCGATGGTGATCACGGCGCCGTTGCTCAGGGTCACGGTCACTGGCGAGCCAGCGGCGTTGGTCAGGGTCGCGGTGTAGATGATCGAACCGCCCTCGGCCACCGAGTTGGTGGCGCTGAGCGACAGATTGGTGGTGTCGATGGTATCGGTGACGGTGGTCGAAACCGGCGTCTTGTCAGCGACCAGATTCTCGTAATTGCCACCGGTCACACCGGTGATCGAGTTGGTCAGCGGCGCATGACCGGTCAGCGCGTCGTTCGGCGCAGTGGTGGTCACGGTGCCGGTGGTTTTA
>NZ_JANLOG010000080.1:0-24844 GCF_025466205.1 Pseudomonas sp. 13B_3.2_Bac1 | reverse complement strand
ACAGGGGGACTGTGTTATGTCAGGTTATTTGCAGGTGTAATTGACCGTCACTGTCGACAGCGATGCTCAGCGACTTATAACTGGCGAGGGTCGCGTGGCGGGTCTCGAGCGGATGCTGGTGCGTCGTGGTGACGATCATCAGTGCCGCCCCGGCAGCTTCAGCGGCCTGAATACCAACGGTGGCGTCTTCGAAAACCAGGCAATCAGCGGGCTCAAGCCCGAGGCGTTTCGCTGCTAGACGATAACCGGCCGGATCCGGCTTGCCGGCCGTCACATCCTCAGCCGTGATCATCACCGCAGGCCGGGGAATCCCCGCCGCCGCCATTCGCCGCAACGCCAGATCCCGTGGTGCCGAGGTCACCATCGCCCAGCGCTCCCTTGGCAAGGCATCGAGAAACGCCACTGCTCCGGGAATCGGCACAATGCCATCGACATCATCGATTTCTGCTTGGGCGATGAACGCGGCTTGCGCCTCGGCGTCCACACCCGGCAGGTTCAGCCGGCGGACGGTGTCGATGGCGCGGGCACCGTGAATGGTCGGCAGGAAAGTCTCGACATCAACTCCGTGGCGCTCAGCCCACGCCGCCCAGACTCGCTCGGCAGCAGCGATGGAATTGAGGACGGTGCCGTCCATGTCGAACAGGAACGCGCCGAACGCGCGATCGAAGACGTTATCGTGAGCAGACAAAAGATCGCATCCTTTGACAAGACTGGGCGGATTGGCCGGGCAATGTAGCATTTTTGCCCGGCGATTCGACCCGCCGCTTCAATGCAGACGCGGCGCCTTGGACTTGAACGCGCTGTCGACGCAGTCGAGCAACTGGCCGATGGCCCAAGGCTTTTTGATGAACGCCACCGGATGCTTGACCCCGGAAGTCTCGGGGGTTTCATAACCGGACATGACCATCACCGGTTTGTCCGGCCAGCGCTCGCCGACCAGATTGGCCAGCCCCGCCCCATTGATTTCACCGGGCATGGTGATATCGGTGAGCAGCAGCGCCACTTCGGGCGCGTGCTTTTCCAGATACAGCTTGGCTGCATCCGCGCTGGTTTGCGGCTCGACCTTGAAACCTTCCTCCTGAAGAATTTCGCAGAGAAACTCCAGAATCAACGGGTCATCCTCAACCACCAGAATCAACCCGTCAGGAAGGTGCGCGCTCGCCGTCGGTGTTGGACTCATGAACTGGCACTCCCTGAATTGCATTAACGATTTAGCGGCTTGTTTCCGCTGCTTATCTGGTATGAGCGGCGCGCCCTGCATAAATTCATTTTTGATACAGGTCTTTTCTTAACAGGCATTATCCGCCGTTGGCGACGGGCGTTCGCCAGGCGGTTTTTGTGGTTAAAATGCCGGCCCTTTTGCTTGCCGACCGTGACTGATGAACCCTGAAGCCCTCGCCACCCTCCGCGCCCATCTGCTGCCTGCACTGGCAGCCGCACCGAGCGAAACCCGTCGCCTGTTCCATGGGCGCGGGCGCTGCTGGCCGGGGCTGGAGCAAGTGACGGTGGACTGGCTGCAAGGCGTGGTGCTGGTCTCGCTGTTCAAGGAGCCTGCGCCGGAACAGCTCGAAGCGCTCAAGCAATTGCTGCTCGACCTCAGCACCTCGACCGAATGGCAACAGTCCGGCGCCCACACCCTGCTGGTGCAACATCGGTATTTGCCGCAGAGCACCGCCGAATGGTTGCTTGGGGATGAAATCGACGAGATGAGCATCGTCGAGGGCGGCTTGCAGTACCGCGTCGATCTGGGACGCAAGCAGAACGCCGGGCTGTTTCTCGACATGCGCTACGGGCGCAACTGGGTGCGTGAGCAGGCGGCTGGCAAGCGCGTACTGAACCTGTTCGCCTACACCTGTGGGTTTTCCGTGGCGGCCATCGAAGGCGGCGCCAGCCATGTGGTCAACCTCGACATGTCCCGCGCCGCGCTGAGCCGGGGCCGTGACAATCACCGGTTGAACGGGCATGACCTGAGCAAAGTGAGTTTCCTCGGCCACGACCTGTTCAAGTCATGGGGCAAAGTGATCAACAGCGGCCCGTACGACCTGGTGATCATCGATCCGCCGTCGTTCCAGAAAGGCAGTTTCCTGCTGACCAAGGACTACCAGCGCGTGCTGCGCCGCTTGCCGGAATTGCTCACGGCGCACGGCACGGTGCTGGCGTGCATGAATGATCCGTCGTTTGGTTCGGACTTTTTGATCGATGGCGTGACCCAGGAAGCGCCGAGTCTGCGCTTTGAGCAGCGGCTGGAGAATCCGCCGGAGTTTCCGGATATTGATCCTGAGAGCGGTCTTAAGGCGCTCGTCTTCAAACGCACAGATTGACCTGGCACCCCGATAGCCCATGTGGGAGCGAGCCTGCTCGCGAATGCGGTGTGTCAGCCAGGATTTCATCAACTGACAGAATGCTTTCGCGAGCAGGCTCGCTCCTACAGGGGGGATTTGTGGTGGTTCAGGAGGTATGTGGACGGAGCACCAGCGCGAACAACTCGCCATGCCCGTTCACATTGAGCTTGTGATAAAGATTGCGCCGATGCACCTTCACCGTCTCCGGCGATATGCCCATCTGCTGGGCGATGGCCTTGCTGGAGAAGCCCTGCAGAATCAGCCGCGCAGTGTCGACTTCACGGGCGGTCAGGCGCGCATCGAAGCGATCGAGCAGCGTCGCCAGATCCCCCGCCACCGGCTCGGCGCCCGTCCCTTGCGGCGGCAACAGCTGCACGTGTCGGCGCATCGCCGCCAGCACCCAGTCGCGCACACACAGCAGACGGCCCTGCTCCGCCAGATCGAAAGCCGTCGAGCGTCCGAGTGACAGGCCAAGCACGCCGCCCTCGATGTTGATCATGAACTGCAACTCGTCCTCACCGACCACCGAGCGAAAATAGCTCTGGTAATACTCGCTGTGCAGAAACTGATCCGGCGCCACCGAGGCCAGGCTATGCAGGCCGTCGGCGATCCCGGTCGAGGCGGTTTGATAAAACGGATCGAGCAGGTACATCCCGGCGCTGTAACTGGCCAGTTCTTCCTGCTCGTCGGCGCGGCCCTTGCTGTCGAAGTCGATCAGCAATCGCGGTGCCTGCCCCGCCTTCATCAGCGCCACCAGCGCGTTGTCCAGCGGCACCAGCAACCGCAGCGTGTCGACCAGCGCGCGCCAGAAACCATCCTGGCCGACGGCGGCAAACACCCGCGCCAAGCTTTGATGCACCGGCAACTCCTGCAACAACGCGTCCACGCACTACCCCTTTTGAGTAACCCATGATGGGAATGGGTCAGGCGTGCCCGGCCCGATAGCCTGAGCACTCCCGATCATCACCGGCCTGCCGCAGGCCAGGAGTGCCGCATCATGCGTTGTCGTCGTGGCTATATCAACTTGGGCATCAACCTAGGCCTGCTCGCCTGTATCGGCGGCATCTGCGCCGCCAATGCCGCCGACGCGCCGAGCGTGCACGTTTACAACTGGTACGACTACATCGGTCCGACGACCCTGGCTGACTTCAAGCGCGACAGCGGTATTCAGCCGGTTTACGACACCTTCGACAGCGCCGAAGTGCTCGAAGGCAAACTGCTGACCAGCCGCAGCGGTTACGACGTGGTGGTGGCGAGCAACTTCAGCCTGCCGACGCTGATCAAGGCCGGCGCCCTCGCCCCGCTGCCGCGCGATCAACTGCCGGGCTGGAAGAATCTGGACAGCGATCTGCTGAGCAAACTGGCCAACAACGACCCCGGCAATCAATACGCCGTGCCGTATCTATGGGGCACCAACGGTATCGGCTACAACGTCGACAAAGTGCGCGCCGCACTCGGCGACAAGGCGCCGCTGGATTCGTGGGATCTGGTGTTCAAGGAAGAGAACCTCGCCAAGCTCGGCCAGTGCGGGGTGGCGATGCTCGATTCACCGTCGGAGATGCTCCCGGTGGCCCTGCACTACCTGGGATTGCCGCCCAACAGCACCAACCCCGAGGACTACCAGAAAGCCGAAGCGCTGCTGCTCAAATTGCGCCCGCATATCGCCTACTTCAACTCGTCGAAATTCATCAGTGACCTGTCCAACGGCAACATTTGTGTGGCGGTGGGCTGGTCCGGGGCGATGCTCGAAGCCAAGACCAACGCCGAGCAGGCGCACAACGGCGTGAAGATCGCCTATAGCCTGCCCAAGGAAGGCGCGCCGGTGTGGTTCGACACGCTGGTGCTGCTCAAGGACGCGCCGAACCGCGCTCAGGGTCTGGCGTTCATCGACTACCTGCTGCGCCCGGAAGTGATCGCGCCGGTCAGTGATCACCTGTCGTACCCCAACGGCAACCGCGCCGCGACGCCACTGGTGGCCGAGGCCACGCGGGATAACCCGGCGGTGTATCCGTCGGCGGCGGCGATGGCCACCTTGTACACCCTGGAACCGCTGCCGAAAGCCACCGAGCGCGTGCGCACGCGGGTGTGGAGCAAGGTCAAGAACGGCCAGTAAACCCATCTGCAAACAACACAAAACCTGTGGGAGCGTGGCTTGCCCGCGATGACGGTGTGTCAGGCGACACATGCATTGGCTGGACGGACGCCTTCGCGGGCAAGCCACGCTCCCACAGGGTTTTGTGTTCAGCCCCGCTCATTCATTTCTGCCTTGTTATAGAGAGACAATCCATGAAACCCCGTGCCCGTGACCTCAACATCCGTATCGGCCAACTGCAACCCGGCCCACTCAACGCCATCACCGACGTCCCCGGCGTGCGCGTCGGCCACAGCAACGTGCGTGGCCGCAGCGCGGCCGGGTGTGACATCTGCACCGGCGTTACCGTGATCGAGCCGCGTCGCGGTTCGACCAACCAGCAACCGTGCTTCGCCGGGGTGCATGTGCTCAATGGCAATGGCGATGCCACCGGTCTTGAGTGGATTCGCGAGGCCGGGCTGCTGACCAGTCCCATCGCCTTCACTAACACCCACAGCCTCGGCGTGGTGCGCGATGCGTTGATTGCGCTGGATCGCCAGCAGCAACCGGACGACGGACGCCTTTACTGGAACATGCCGGTGGTGCTGGAGACCTTCGATGGCTTGCTCAATGACATCAATGGTTTTCACGTCAAGCCCGAGCATGTTGCCGAGGCGCTGGATTCGGCGCATGACGGCGCCGTCGAAGAAGGCGCCGTCGGTGGCGGCAGCGGCATGATCTGCCATGAATTCAAGGGCGGCATTGGCAGCGCGTCACGGCGGTTGAGCAGCGCTCAGGGCGGCTGGACGGTGGGCGCGATCGTGCAGGCCAACCACGGCATTCGCAGCGAGTTGCGGGTCGACGGTTATCCGGTGGGCCGCTACATGGAGCAGGTGGATTCGCCGTTCCTGCGTGCTTCGCTGCCGCATCCTGGCATGGGGTCGATCGTGGTCTGCCTGGCCACCGACGCACCGCTGCTGCCGCATCAATGCACGCGTCTCGCGCAACGCGCCAGCCTCGGTCTGGCGCGCAGCGGCGGTGGTAACGAAGACCACAGCGGCGACATTTTCATTGCCTTCGCCACCGGCAACGAGCAGGTGCCACCCGCCGCTTACGAGGGCAAAGGCGCGCCAACCTGCGACGGCTTGCGCATGGTCAACAACGACCACATCAGCGAACTGTTCCTCGCGGCTACCGAGGCGGTCGAAGAAGCGATCATCAATGCTCTGCTCGCCAGCGAGAGCACCGAGGGCAACGGACATGCGGTGCCGGGGCTCGATAAGGAAACGCTGCTCGCTGCCCTCGCCAGAGCCGGCTGGCCCGGATCACGCTGACAACACCTGTAGGAGCTGCGGCACGCTGCGATCTTTTGATTTTCTAAAAACAAGATCAAAAGATCGCAGCCTTCGGCAGCTCCTACAGGAGGTGCGGCTCAGGTGAACATCTGGGCGCCGATATGTCGCGCCGTTTGCAGATGCTCCTGCGGATCACGCACCTCCGACTCCACCATCAGCGTCGAACTCACCACCGTCGCCCCGCTGTAATCGAAAATCCCGTGTTCGATCTGCGCCTTCATCGCCGGGCAATAACCGTGACGTTCGTAAGCGCGTTCATCGGCCCCTGCAAGGCCGACCAGATGCACGCGCAGGCGCTGCAGCTTCTTCACATGCTGGAGGTCGCCAGCGAAATCAAACGCCCAACCGTTGCTGAACACCCGATCGATCCAGCCCTTGAGCAGCGCCGGCATCGACCACCAGTAGACCGGGAACACCAGCACCAGCGCATCGGCGCGATCAATCCGCGCCTGTTCAGCCAGCACGTCGTCTGGCGGCTGCGCCTCACGGTGATGCACGGCGAAATCCGCCGCGCCGAAAACCGGCTGGAAACCTTCCGCGTACAAATCGGCAATTTCACTGGTATTGGTCGAATCGGCGCGGGTCAGGCCCTCAGCAATTTGTGTCGCCACGCTGTGGGTCAGCGAACGCGGCTCGTGATGCGCCACAACAATCAATGCATGCATGGGAATTCTCCTGTAAGTTTGCGCAGACCAAGGGCTATATACTCTTGGTAAGTTACGAACAGTAAGTTACGTTTGGTATATAAGCGATGTCAACCACAGAAATCTCCGAAGCCGATTCTCCTGCCCAACCGCGCCGACGCTTGTCGCGGGAAGATCGCAATCGTCAATTGCTCGATGTCGCCTGGCAGATCATCCGCGCCGAGGGCACCGATGCCCTGACCCTGGGCTATCTGGCGGAAAAGGCGGGCGTGACCAAACCGGTGGTCTACGACCACTTCACCACGCGCTCGGGCCTGCTTGCGGCGCTTTACCGGGACTTCGATACGCGCCAGACCGCGGTGATGGACGCTGCCATCGACCAATGTCCGCCGACACTGGCCGCCACCGCGACAGTGATCGCCACGGCGTACGTCGATTGCGTGTTATTGCAGGGCAATGAGATTCCGGGGGTGATTGCCGCGCTGGGCAGCACGCCGGAGCTGGAGAAAATCAAACGCGATTACGAGGCGATCTTCCTCGAAAAATGTCGTAGCGTGCTACAACCGCTTGCCGCTGGCGGCGAAATCACTCAGGCCGCTTTGCGCGCCATGCTCGGTGCCGCCGAAGCCCTGTCGAATGCTGCCGCGAGCGCAGAAATCAGTGCAGAGCAAGCGAAGGACGAATTGTTCGCCACCATCATTGCGATGGTGGAACGGGCCGCCGCCCGTGCGACTAGCGGTACTTGAGTCAAAGCCGGCACGTTCCCATGATGAGGGTACGCAGGTGCTTCACTCCTGAGCGCCTGCGTAGGGAACGGGTGTTCTGAACCCCCAATCAAGCCCGTCTCCTTGTTCATGCGCAACTTGAGCCTCGTGGGCTCTACTTCTCCCCATCAAAGAGCTTCGAGGCTCTTTTTTTGTCTGTTTTTTGCGTCTGTCTCAGTGCAGCGTCAGGCGCTGGCGGACAAATTCTTCGACGTGGCGGGTGGTCTGATCCAGATGCCGGTCACGCTGCTTCTCGGCGTCGAGCATGGCGCGCTTGCCGTTTTTCTGTAGCAGGTAGGTGTGGATCTGCTGCACTTCCAGCGAGCGGTAGATGGGCGTGGTGTCGATGAAACCGCGCAGGCCATTGCTGCGGTAATGCCGGGTGCTCATCAGCACCTGGGTTTCCCGAGCGCCGATCACTTCGAAACCCTGCGCCTCGAAGTACGGCACCTTGCCGACGCTGCAGGTCAGTTCGGCATGCGGATAACGCGTCACCATCTCGCCGATCATCGCCCGCGCCACGCCCTGGCGCCGATAGCCTTCGCGCACCGCCATGTAGGCGACGCTGCACGCTTCCCAATCGCCCTGCACCGGCAGGTACAAAAGGAAACCGGTGACCCGCTCCGGATCATCCTCGGCCGTCGCCACCAGCAACTCCACCTCAGTGCCCTTGTCACCATTCAACGCTTCCAGATACAGATGCACCTCATAGCCGACCGCGTACTGATAGACGTTGTACAGCAGATTGCTCGGGCCGAGACCGACCGCGCTGATGTCGGTCAGATTGTCGACCACCAGTTGCAGAATCTGGCTGTTGACGCTTTCGGGGCATGGGGATTTGTAGTGGGTGATGCGTGGCATGACAACTGAACTCCGGCGGAAAACCGCGACATCATACCGTGTCCCGACGCCTGCCACCGTCGCAGGAAATACCGAAGCAAGCTGACGGTTGACCTGAAGAAAATTTCATCTGCCAAGGCTCGGATCTTTCGCCGATTTAGCGTCCAATTCTTCAGCTGCGTTCACTTTTTTAACGCAGGCCTTGAGGAGTTCACATGAACGTTTTGCGTTCTCTGTTCAAATGGCGGCAAGCCTTGTTGCTGGTGCCGCTGACCCTGGCAGCGCTGGCCAGCACCCCGGTGTTTGCACAACCCCCGGTTTACATTCAGCAGGCACCGCCGCCGATGCGCATGGAAGTGATGCCCGGCCCGCGCCCCGGTTATGTCTGGGATCAGGGCCATTGGCGCTGGGAAGGACGCGGCTACGTCTGGATGCCCGGTCATTGGCAACCGGTGAGGTATGGCGCGCACTGGCGACCAGGCCACTGGCAGGCGCGCGGGCCTAACTGGTACTGGGTCGAAGGCCACTGGGCCCGTTGAACCCGCTCGGCAACAACAACTCATCTACCGGGAAGACCGCCATGTCGCGAAACCTGAAAACCCTGCTCGTTGCCTCTCTGGTCGCGATCTCCTTGTCCGGCTGCATCGTCGAGCCGGTCCGGCCGCATCGGCCACCGCCGCCGGTGGAAGTCGTGCCGGTCATGCCAGCACCCGGTTATCACTGGGTTGCCGGCCACTATCGCTGGGATGGGCGTGAGTGGCGCTGGGCGCCGGGACACTGGCGCGCGTATTGATCGCCAGCGGTGGCGTCACTGCTGTGGCGCAACCACCTTGAACTTGATCGCGATGTCGTTGGACACCACAGTGTCCGCCCACTCCCCCGCCCCGAGTCCGAACTGGTCACGCTTGAGCACCAGTTCACCGTCGAAAATGCCGATCGAACTGTCCGGTTTAAACTCGACCGGCACCTGCACCTCGCGGGTGATGCCCTTGAGGGTGAGCTGGCCGGCGATCAGATAATGATTGCCCGTGACCCGGGTAAAACGGCTGGACTCGAATACCGCCACGGGAAAGCGCTGCGTATCGAACCACGCCGGTTTCACCAGTTCGGTGTTGGCGTCGGTGCTGCCGGCGTCGATGCTGTTGAGGTCGATGTGCAATGTGGTGTGGGCGCCGGCGAGGTTGTCGCTGTCGAACTGCAGCGTCGCGTCGAACTTGCCGAAGGTGCCGTACATCAGCGAGCCCATCTGGTTGTAGGTGAAACTGATCTGGCTGGCGGTGGTGTTGACACGGTTGTATTCAGCGGCCTGCGCTGCGCTCGTGGCACACAGGCAGGCAAACAGGGCCACAGCGGTGAATCGGGCACGCATGGGATTCTCCGGACAGGGCAAACCTTCAAGGCCTCGACTGACTTAAGCAAACAACCCGCGGATGCGCCATGTCATTTGTCTGCCAGTGTGGTTCGGGCTCAGACCAGCCGCTCGATCTTCTGATGCTGCCAGACCAGTTTGTAATACAGCGTCTGCAACACCAGCATGCCCAGATACGCCACCGGAAACGCCATCCACACCCCCTGCAAACCGTACTGCCCATCCAGCCAGTAAGCCGCCGGTAACTGCACGCCAACCACACAGATAATCGCAATGGCCACCGGCACCAGCACCGTGCCACTGGCACGCATGATCCCGCCGATGATCGCCTGAAAACCAAACACCAGCAGGCTCCAGAGCATGATGTGCAGCAAATGTTCGGCCATCACTCGGGTCGAATCCTCGGTCAGGAACAACCCCAGCAGCCAGTGCGACAACAGGTAACCGAGCACGATCAAGCCACCGGTCAGGCACACGTTGATCAGCAGCCCGGTGCGCAGAATCGGCCCCATGCGCTGCTGTTGCCCGGCACCGATGGCCTGCGCGCCGAGGATCGACGCGGTGATCGCAATCGACAGCGCCGGAAACTGCACGTAGTTGACGATCTGCGTGACCGCGCCATACGCCGCCGTCGCCTGGGAACCGTGCTGATTCACCAGCGCCAGGATCACCAGCTCCGACAGCGACAGCACAATCATCTGCACCCCGGTCGGCAGACCGATACGCAGCACCTTGCCCAGAATCGCCCCGTCCAGCCGCAGTGCCGCGAAGAACTCGCGGTCTGGGGCCAGCGGATGGTTCTTGCGAATCAGCCGCCAGGCCAGCCACGCCATCGCCGACAGGTTACCGGCCAGACCGGCGAAGGCGGCGCTCTGGATTCCCAATTGAGGCAAACCGAACCAGCCACGAATCAACGCCGGGGTCAGCGCCAGCCCGACCGAGGTCGACACGATCAGCGCCAACAGTGGTGACACGGTGTCACTGACCCCGCGCAGCAACTGCGTGAACAGCACAAACACCAGCATCGACGGCAGAATCCACATCATCACGTGTGCATACGCCACCGCATCATCCAGCACATCCGCGGGCGTCCCCAGCCCCTGCAACGCCTGCCGCGCAAACACACTGCCCAGCACCGCCGCGAGCAAGCCGATCAACACCCCCAGCAACAGCGTTGCCCCGGCGATCGCCTTGACCATGTGCGCCTCACGTGCGCCCCACGCCTGACCGATCAACACCCCGGCCCCCGCGCCCAGACCGATCACCAGCGCGATGAAGAAAAAGATGATCGGAAACATCCCCGACACCGCCGCCAACGCCTGAGTGCCGAGCATCTGTCCGATGTAGATGCTGTTGATCGTGCCCGACATCGATTGCAGGAAGTTCGACAGCACCATCGGCGCGAGGAACAGCAGGTAGGTTTGCCAGAGGGGTTTGGTGGTGGCAGGGGTTTGCATTGAGGATCCGTCTCGGGGTGGGAGATGCGATGGATATTACGCTAGATGCGCGGGTTAAAGTCAGTCGACATGACCTCGGCACAAGGCTTAAATGGCGGCACTCTTTTCATTGGATCGCGCCTTGCCATGCCTCTTCTGCGAAATGCTCTGACATGTTCCGTGCTGGTTGTTTTCAGCCACATCGCTGGTGCCGCCGAAGCCCCCGCTCCCGCCGAGGCGTTGCGCCCCTTGCTGGCGACATTGAACGAGCGCCTGAACATCGGCGATCTGGTAGCGCTGACCAAATGGGACAGCGGCAAGCCGATTCAGGACAGCCCGCGCGAAGCTCAGGTCATCGCCAATGCCCGCACCTTGGCAACCGAACACCAGCTCGACCCCGAAGACGTTGCGCAGTTGATCGCGGCGCAAATGGAGGCCAACAAATTGGTGCAGTATGGATTGCTCGCACAATGGCAAACGGCCGGTGTGGCGCCGGACACTCCGCGTCCGGATCTGGCCAGGCAAATTCGTCCGCGCCTGGACGAGTTGCAGACCCGCCTGCTGCGCCAGTACGCCGACTTCGCGCCGTATCGCCGCGCCCCGAATTGCCCGGCCTTGCTGGCCCAGGCTCGCCAGGGTCTGACCCACGACGCACTGCACGATCTGGCCCTGACCCGCGCCACCGGAGAGCTGTGCATTCGCGCGGAACATCTCTAGAACAGGGGGTCGGGCACACATCGCTGGCGTCGATAGTCACCATCACGTCAATGAAGTTCTCATAAAAACTCCGCGGCGTAACATCCGCTCCATACCAACCCAATACACCCCGGAGCACACGATCATGAAACGCCAAACCATCCTCGGCATCGCTTTCTCGGTTCTCGCAGTTAACGCTTTTGCAGCAACGCCCGCTCACACCCTGGTCGCTGAAGGCGGCTCGGACAAGTTGATTGAAAGCCGTTTGGCTGAAGGTGGTTCTGAACGTCTGCTGGAACGCCGCGTGGCTGAAGGTGGCTCGGATCGTCTGCTGGAACGTCGCGTGGCCGAAGGTGGCTCGGATCGTCTGCTGGAACGCCGCGTGGCCGAAGGTGGCTCGGATCGTCTGCTGGAACGCCGCGTGGCCGAAGGTGGTGCGGATCGTTTGAACGAGCGCCGCGTCGCCTGAATCGACGCCCCCAGCCCATAAAAAAGCCCGGCCTGATCAGCCGGGCTTTTGCGTTCAACCGCGGTTTACTGCGCGGTTTTCAGCTTGATCACATCACCGGAAATCTTGGTGGTGTAGCCGCTCAGAACCCATGCCCAGAACCAGTTTTCCTGAACTTGGGTATTGATCATGGCATCGCCGCCCTTGGCTTTGATGGCCGCAGTCTGCGCGCGCACGAAGCGGTTGTTCTGTTGGATCGGGATTACGCCGAACAGCATCAGACCGGTGGCGGTAGCTTCACTGTGGCCAATCACGGTGTATTGACTGCTGTCATATTGCTTGGTGTTCATCGGGGTGCCGGTGCAACCTGCCAGAACCACACCGAACAGTGCGGCGGCGACTACTTTGCTCAGATATTTCACTGCAAACTCCATGGGTGTTAGCCCGGGATCCATCTCTCGGGCGGCGCACACTCTACCGGAGGCAGTGGCTTTTTAGTATCAACCCCGACAAGTTTCATGAAGTGTGTCTGACACATACTCCGTGCAGGCGCTGGCGCCATCGCCCCTGCACAGGGTGGTTGCCATCAGGTGTTGGTTTTCAATTTCGTCCACAACCGCGTCGACAACCGCGCAATCGCCGCCGGCAGCTCTTCCACGGTGAACAACCGTTGCATCACGTCCTTGGGCGGGTAGATGGCCGGATCCTGCTTCACGTCCGCGTTGAGGTATTGATCAGCCGCCGCATTGGGATTGGCGTAATGAATGCTGTTGCTGATGTTGGCCACCACTTTGGGGTCAAGCAGGTAGTTCATGTAGGCGTAACCGTTCTTTTCATGCGGCGCGTTTTTGGGCATGACCACCATGTCGAACCACAGCGTCGTGCCTTCTTTCGGGATCGAGTAGGCGATGTTGATGCCATTCCTGGCGTCCTTCGCGCTGGCCGCGGCCTGGACGATGTCACCATTGAAGCCGATCACCGCGCAGACGTTGCCGTTGGCCAGGTCGCTGATGTACTTCGAGGCGTGGAAGTACTGAATGTACGGACGAATCTTCAGCAGCGCCTGTTCGGCTTGTTTGTAATCCGCCGGTTCGTGACTGTGGGCTGGCAAGTGCAGGTAGTTGAGCGTGATCGGCAGCACCTGGGTCGGGTTGTCGATGAACGCCACGCCACACTGGCTCAGCTTCTTGATGTTTTCTTCCTTGAAGAAAAAGTCCCATGACTGCGTGACATCGGTGTTGCCGAAAATCGCCTTGATCTTCTCGACGTTGTAACCGATACCGGCCGTGCCCCACATGTAGGGGTAACCGTACTGATTGCCGGGATCGTTGACTTCAAGTTTTTGCAGCAGTACCGGGTCGAGGTTCTTCCAGTTCGGCAGCTGCGACCGGTCGAGTTTCTGAATCGCGCCGGCCTTGATCAGTCGCGACAGAAAGTGGTTCGACGGGCTGACCACGTCATAACCGGTGTTGCCGGTCATCAACTTCGATTCCAGCACTTCGTTGCTGTCGTGAATGTCGTAGGTGGTCTTGATCCCCGTGGCCTGGGTGAAATTGGCCAGAGTGTCCGGGGCGATGTAGCTGTTCCAGTTGGAGATGTTGACGGTTTCGTCGGCACAAGCGGCCGTGCTGGCCGCGAGCAGGACTGCCAGGGAAAGTGGGTTGATGCGCATGGTCTGTCACCTGTGTTGAGTGGCTTTTGTTGTTGTGCGATAGGCGAAACTTCAGATTTCTGTTCTGGCCCTGACTGCCTCCACGCGCATGCGAAGCATGGCACCGATGTCGAAAAAAGGTCGCGGCGGCAGCCAGCCGGGGTCGGCCCGTTGCATCACCGATTGCAGCAATGGTGAGTCGACGCCGGACGCCAGTTCCGCCAGCAAGCGTCCCCACAGCGTGCCGCGCGCCACCCCGGAACCATTGCAACCGGCGACGGCAAACACGCCCTCTTCCACCTTTTGAAAAAACGCCTGACCGCTGCGGGTCGCACTCAGGTGGCCGGTCCAGGTGTACTGGATGTCTTGCGCGCCGAGAAACGGAAAGCGTCGTTGCAGACCACGCACATGATGCTCGCGGCGCAGCACCAATTCGCTTTCAGACAAATCGCGCGTGCGGTATTCGGCGGTGTTGCGGATCATCACCCGGCGGTCCGGGGTCAGGCGCACCGTGGCGCCCAGCGGCCGGGTCGACAGCACGCCCCACGGCTCAACGGCGCCGATGGCCTGAAATTCTTCATCGCTGAGCGGCCGGGTGAGACTGGCGCTGAGTTCCATCGGGAAAGTCGCACTGTCATGAATGCCGACCCGGGGAATGAATGCGTTCAGACACACCAGCACCCGTTTGGCCTCGACGCTGCCACTCACCGCGCTGGCTCGCAGCCGGCCGTGGCTCATGCGCGCCAGACTGATGATGTCGGTGTGTTCGTAAACGCTGACATTTCCCGGCAGCGCATTGAAAAGGCCCTTCACGTATTTGGCCGGTTGCAACAGCGCATTGCCGTTGCCGCACCAGATCCCCGCCGCGTAATGCCGGGTGCCGAGTTTCTGCGCCAGCGCATCGCCCTGGAGAAATTCTGCGCGGGCGCCGAGGGCGCGCAAGGTCGCCAGTTTGGCGTCGACATGGCTGAGCTTGGCGGCGTCGCTGACGGCGAAGAAATAACCGTTGTCGCGAAAGTCGCAGTCGATGGCATGTTGCGCGACGGTCTGGCGCACCGCGTCGCTGGCGGCACGGGAAATCGCCGTGTCGATTTCGAACCCGGCAAAGCCTGGCGCGCCGAGTAATTCACTGTCGGCCGGATGCTCGTGGGCCACGACAAACCCCGAGTTGCGTGCCGAAGCACCTTGCGCCGCACGCTGGCGGTCAACCACCACGATGCGCGCCTGTGGGTGCATTTGTGCCAGGTTGTGCGCGGCGCTGAGGCCGGTAATGCCGCCGCCGATCACCAGCCAATCGGCTTGTTGCGCACCGCTCAGGCGACCGCGCTGCGGCGAGCTGCCGGCCTGGGCGATCCAGCCACATACGTTTTCCATTGCTGACCTCATTCGACTGTCGTTGCACGGCTTGCCTTTCACCTTTGCTCATGCGTGAATCGCATGGAAAAAGCGTAAAGTTCGCCGCCAGAGCTAAAATCTATAAGGTCTTGGCTGGCCCAACCAACGTTATAAAATCATCGAGCCATTCTGAAAACGCATGGATAAAATCCGCCACGTACCGTCCCTGCAGGCCATGCAGACGCTGGTTGAAGTCGCCCGTTGCGCCAGCTTCACCCAGGCCGCGCAACAGCTGTGCCTGACCCAAAGCGCGGTGAGCCGGCAGATCCAGCAACTGGAAAACCATTTCAACGTTGCGCTTTTCATCAGAACCAGTCGCAGCCTGCGCCTGACCCCGGAAGGCGAACAGGTACTGGCCAGCGCCGTCAGCATTCTCGAACAATTGAAAACCCTCGAAGAACGCCTCGTTCCGCAGCAACGCCCGTTCCGCATTCGTATGCATGTGTCACTGGCGGTGCGCTGGCTGCTGCCCAAACTCAACGACTTCTACCTCAGCCACCCCGAGGTCTCGCTGGCGATAGAAACCGTTGCCACCGAGGTGGTTGAACCGGCCAGTGACAGCGACGCCTACATTCTTTATCTGCCGCAGCCAACCAGTGACGCAGACTGCCTGACGCTGTTTGAGGAAACGCTGGTGCCCGTGTGTGCGCCGAGCCTGCCGCAGGCGCCTCGATCAGTCGCGGAGTTGCAGCGCTTTGCGTTGCTGCATCGCTCTGCCGATCGCCAGGCGTGGATCGAATGGCTGGCGGCCAATGGCGGCAAGCCACTGGAAAGTTACCGGCACATTCCGTTCAACCTCGATGAGCTGGCACTGGATGCGGCGGCGCGAGGCTTGGGCGTTGCGGTGACGGACATGACGCTCGCGGCAGAGTCCATCGAGCGCGGGGTGTTGGTGGTGCCGTTCGGACCACCGCTGAAAACGGGCGGGATTTACGCGTTTTGCCTGCAACCGGCAGCGGCTTCGCATGCGGCGTGCACGTTGGTCATGCAGTGGTTCGCCGCGCAGGCCGAGCAAAACATTTAGTTGGAGAATTGCTGCAGATACGCCAGCAAATTATCGATCTTCTCCTCGTCACTCAGCCCCCAGAAAATCATCCGCGTGCCTGGCACCACGCCCTTTGGATCTTTCAGATACGCAGTCAGCGTTTCGCGATCCCAAGTCTTGCCGGAATTTTTCATCGCGTCGGAATACACGTAATTGGCCGAGGTCCCGGCCGGCCGACCGATGATGCCGTTGAGTTGCGGGCCGAACCCCGGGCGCGCATCTGGGCCGACCTGGTGGCAGCCGCCGCACAGGCGCGGGAAGATCTTTTCGCCGGCTGCCGGATCGCCTGCGGCGCGGGCAGTTGAGCTGAACAGAATGGCGGTTGCGGTGAGGGCAAGAAACAGTGCAACGGTGTTTTTCATCGGGCGATCCAGAACGGTGTGATGCAGTTGAGGCAAGGCTAACACTTTGTGGCGAGGGAGCTTGCTCCCGCAGGCCTATGCAGCAGGCTCGTCGTAGGGGGCGCTTCGCACCCAGCGCGAGCAAGCTCCCTCGCCACAGGTTTTTTCACAGCAGGTGCTTTTTACAGGTAAGCGCCGATGACCTTTCTGACGGTGATCAATGCCTGACGCAGGACATCCATCGGCACCGACCCCAACGCCAGCCGAATCGCATGCGGCACATGCGCCGATACGGCGAACGGCTCGGCGGTGGTCACCGAAATCTGCTGGTGCATCAACTCCACCACAATCTGATCGGCGCGTACGTCTTCCGGCAGTGGCAGCCACAGGAAATATGAAGATGGATGACCGATGCAGGTCAGCCCTTGCAGCAACTCGGCGGCCAGGGTTTGCCGGGCCTTGGCGTCGTCGCGTTTTTGTTGTTCGAGCAGGGTGACAGTGCCGTCGTCGAGCCAGCCGCAAGCCATCGCGGTCATCACGCCGGGGGTGTTCCAGGTGGTGGCGCGAATGATCCGTTCCAGCGCCGGCACCGTGTGCAGCGGCGCAGCAATGAAACCGACACGCAGCCCAGTGGCAATGTTCTTCGAAAGTCCCGAGACGTACACCGTGCGCTCCGGTGCCATGTCGACCAGGGTACGCGGTGGGTTTTCCACCAGAAAGGCGTAGGCCGCGTCCTCGATGAGCGTCAGATCATGCCGTCGGGCGAGCGCGACCAATTGCTCGCGCTGCTCGATCGGCGTCACCCAACCCAATGGATTGTGCAGCGTCGGCATGCTGTACACGGCCCGCACCGAGCGGCTGCGACATAGCTTTTCCAGTGCCACCAAGTCCGGCCCGTGATCACCGGGCGGGATCGCCACCACTTCCAGATGCAGCGCTTCGGCCAACACCTTGAAGCCGGAATAGGTCAGTGCATCCGCTGCAATCACATCACCGGGCTTGAGCAACGCCATCAGCGTCACCGCCAACCCTTGCTGGGCACCGTTGACGATCAGCACTTGCGCGGCATCGACCTGCACCCCGCGATCCTGCAAATGCCGCGCAATCGAGGCGCGCTCATGCGGGCGCCCGGCGTGGGGCTGGTAACGCAGCAAGGCTTCCAGATCACCGGACAGGGCCAGTTGGCGTAACGCCGTGCGCAACAGATCGGCCTGACCGGGCAACGATGGATAGTTGAAATTGAGGTCGATCATGCCGACCGCCACGTCTTTCTGGTCGATGCCCTGCCCCGGCGACAACGAGGTTTCGCGCACAAACGTCCCGCGCCCGGTTTCGCCGCTGACCAGCCCCATCGCCTCAAGCTCGGCGTACACCCGCGACGCGGTAACCAGTGCCAGGCCTTCGTTGGCCGCCAGTTCCCGGTGGGTGGGCAGTCGCGTTCCGGGCGCCAGACGCCCCGCGCGAATGTCAGCGGCATAGGCGTCAACGAGGGTTTTGTAGCGCGAGCGCGGCATGCTGGATGTATCCATGACAATTATTTGATTGTGCTGATTCTCGGCTCCAGGATGGCTCGAAAGCAACCCCACCCTTTGAGCGCGACCTTCTATGGAACGGACTTCGAACCCGGTTAACCCGGCCCTGGGAAAAACCAGTGGCTGGATCAATGGCTTTATCGGCGTGGTGATCTTCAGCGGATCACTCCCGGCCACGCGTCTGGCGGTGCTGGAATTCGATCCGGTGTTTCTCACCGTGGCGCGCGCGGCCATTGCCGGGGTGCTGGCGGTGGTTCTGCTGTGGCTGTTTCGCGAACGGCGTCCGGCACGCGATCAGTGGTGGTCGTTGTTGGTTGTGGCGTTGGGTGTGGTGCTGGGTTTTCCACTGCTGACAGCATTGGCGCTGCAACACGTGACGTCGGCGCATTCGATTGTGTTTGTAGGATTGCTGCCACTGGCGACGGCGATTTTTGCCGTGCTGCGCGGCGGCGAGCGCCCGCGACCGGTGTTCTGGTTTTTTTCGATTCTGGGCAGCGCGTTGGTCGTCGGCTTTGCTCTGTCACAGGGGCTGACCGCTTCGCCCACCGGCGACCTACTGATGCTCGCCGCTATTCTGGCCTGTGGCCTGGGTTACGCCGAAGGCGCGAAACTGTCGCGAGTCCTCGGCGGCTGGCAGGTGATTTGCTGGGCGCTGGTGTTGTCACTGCCGGTGATGGCCTTGCTCAGCCTGTACCTGGCGCCCGCCTCGTTCAGCCACATCAGCCTGTCGGCCTGGATGTGCCTGGCGTATGTGGCGCTGTTCAGCATGCTGATCGGCTTTGTGTTCTGGTACCGCGGTCTGGCCCAGGGCGAGATCGCGGCGGTCGGCCAACTGCAATTGCTGCAGCCGTTTTTCGGTCTGGCACTGGCGGCGACGTTGCTGCATGAACAGGTGAGTGTGGGGATGCTGGCGGTGACGTTGGGGGTGATTCTGTGCGTGGCCGGGGCGAAGAAGTTCGCCGGGTAGCTATGTTTGGAATCTCATCTGTGGGAGCGGGCTTGCTCGCGAAAGCGGAGGATCAGTCAACCTCACCGCTGGCTGACATTCCGCCTTCGCGAGCAAGCCCGCTCCCACACTTGATCAGTGGTGTTCGACGCCGGCGCGTTTCAACAGCTTCTTGCAGCGCTCGGACAGATGAAACACCTGCAATTCCTTCCCGGCCTTGGCGTAACGCTCACGCAAGGTCTTCAACGCGGCAATCGCCGAATAATCAACGAAGCTCAAATGCCGGCAATCCAGGGTCACACGGGCCGGGTCATTGGCCGGGTCGAACTGGTTGAGGAACGGCGTGGTCGAGGCGAAAAACAGCGTGCCGTGCAGGCGGTAGAGTTTGCTGCCGTCGGCTTCCAGATGCTCATCGGCGTACAACTCACGGGCCTGCTGCCACGCGAAGTTCAGCGCGGCGATGATGATCCCGCACAGCACGGCAGTGGCCAGATCGGTGAACACGGTGATGGTGGTCACGGCGATGATCACCAGCACATCGTTAAGCGGCACTTTGTTCAATACCCGCAACGACGCCCAAGCGAAGGTTTGCTGCGAGACCACGAACATCACCCCCACCAGCGCCGCCAGCGGAATGCGCTCGATCAGCGGCGACAGAAACAGGATAAACAACAGAATCAACCCACCCGCTACCACACCGGACAAACGCCCGCGCCCGCCGGAGCTGAGGTTGATCACGGTCTGGCCGATCATCGCGCAACCACCCATGCCACCGAACGCGCCGGAGACCACGTTCGCCGCACCCAGGGCGACGCATTCGCGATCCGGGTAACCACGGGTTTCGGTGATTTCGTCGGTGAGGTTCAGGGTCAACAGGGTTTCCAGCAGCCCTACCAACGCCATCAGAATCGCGTATGGGGCGATGATGCGCAGGGTCTCCAGGTTCCACGGGATGTCCGGCAGCGCGAAGCTCGGCAGACCGCCGGCGATGTGCGCCATGTCGCCGAGGGTGCGCGTTGGCAGGCCGAACAGGTAGACCAGCAGGCCCACGCCGAGGATCGCCACCAGTGCCGGCGGCACCGCGCGGGTCAGGCGCGGCAGAATGTAGACGATGGCCATGGTCAACAGCACCAGCCCGGTCATCAGGTACAGCGGCGTGCCGCTGAGCCAGTGTTCGCCGCTCTTGAAATGCTCCAGTTGCGCCAGCGCGATGATGATCGCCAGGCCGTTGACGAAGCCGAGCATCACCGGGTGCGGCACCATGCGCACCAGTTTGCCCAGCCGCAGCAATCCGAACGCCATCATGATCAGACCGCCGAGCAACACCGTCGCGAGCAGGTATTGCACGCCGTGCTGCACCACCAGCGCGACGATCACCACCGCCATCGAGCCTGCCGCCCCGGAGACCATCCCCGGCCGCCCGCCAAACAATGCGGTCAGCGTGCAAATGATGAAGGCGCCGTACAGGCCCATCAGCGGATTGAGGTGGGCCACCAGCGCAAACGCAATGCATTCGGGCAACAGGGCAAACGAGGTGGTGAGTCCGGCCAGGACATCGGCGCGCAGACGTTGTGGTTTCATGGCTTACCTGACTAAACGACCTGAGAGCGTGGCCGAGGGTGTTCGCGGGAGTAAAAGAGGGTTGCGGATGTTACGGAATTGTCCGGGATCGGGCCAGTGATCGCTGACACGTGTAGCCGTGCGATTTATCCTGACGCGCTTATGCCTCCACCGAGTATGACCATGACTGCATTGCTGACCGCCCGCGACGTTTGCCAGCGCTTGCGCGAGGCTGCGCTGGGTGTGCTGATGTTCAACCGATTAGAGGCGTCCGGTGCTGCCGGACTGGTTGCGGTCGATATCGAGGGCTGGCGCCTATTGCTGGATGTTGAGGGTGGGCGCTTGCATCACTGTGAACATTGCCGCTGCCCGGATGGCCGCGAATGGCATTTCAATAGCCGTTACGGCACCGACCCGGTGAATCTGCTCAGTACCTGGGAACTGGCGCAGATCGAAAATCTGTTGAAGCCCTGAGCACCTCACGGACAAAGTCGATTGCCCAATGATGGCACTCTGCCCATAATTCGCTCCCCTTATTCCTCACGCAAGGAAACGCCGTGAAAAAGTCTCTGTTGTTGATCCCGATGCTGGCAGTGCTGCTGCAAGGTTGTGGCATGACCATGACCCGCTACGAGCCGAGCTTCGAAAACGTTCAAAAGCTCAAGCAGACTCCGCCCCTGCATGCTGTCAGCAATCCGCAGGTGACTGCCGAATCCGGCGAAGGTTCGCTGACAGTTCGAGCCAATCCGGTGCGCTCGCCGTCCGGCAGCATCCCGGCGCACATCCAGGACGCGATCACTGAAGAACTGCGCAAGGCCGGCCTGCTTGATCCGCAAGCTCAGCGTCAGCTGAAAGTGCTGGTGGTGAAGAACAATCTGTCGGCCGGCATGGGCACGGGCGAAGGCCAACTCGCGGCACGCTTCACCCTGCTCAATGGCCAGAATGTGGTCTACGACGCGACCAAGAATGTCAGCAGCCAGTGGAGCAGCAGCTTCTTCGGTTTCATCGCGATTCCGAATGCGGTCAACGCCTATAACCCGATGCTGCGCGATCTGCTGAAGGAACTGTACAGCGATCCGCAGTTCATCCAGGCCCTGAAGTAAGGGCAAAAAAAGAGCCGCGATTGCGGCTCTTTTTTTTGGCATCAGGCCCGCGGAGTGCGGGTCTCGAGCGCCGAGTATTTCAGGGTGTTGTTGTCGATCATCTGCTTGAGCAGCGCATTGACCTGACGGGCGAAGGTGTCGTTGACCGCAGCCTTCGGAGTGTTGCCCATCAGCGGAATGAACCAGATACCGATCCAGGTACCGACCGCATCATGGTTGCTCGCGGTGGTCAGGGCCTGGCCTGTGCCGTCGACGGCTTCGAGGCTCATGGTGTACTGATCGGTGCCGTACGCCGGGATCACCATCAGACTGAAACCACTGATGAAGGCCAGCACCATCGAACCGGCATTCGGCGGATGGTTGTACATTTTCAGACGCAGGCTGTAGTCACCCGGCTGCTTCTGGAACTCGTCCAGGGTGACACGACCGAACAGACCCGAATCGGTCAGAATCTTTTGCAGCTCTGGTTTGAGCTGATCTCGCGCTTGCGGCACTTCTACGGCCGAAGTGCTTTTCGGCTCGCCCTGATAGAAGTCGAAGTCCACATACACGTTCGGTTTATTCGCGTAGCTGGCCATCGATGGCAGCTTGACCGGTGCGACTTCGTCTTTGGTGAAACTGGCACAACCACCGAGCGTGAGCACCAGGCCCAGCGCCACGATTTTCCCGAATTGCATGTTGTCTTCCCTATATGAACCGAGCCAAATGATAGCAATGAGCCTCCATTGCGGAGGCGGGGCGGATTCTAGAGAGAGCGGTCGCGTGAGGAAAGGCTGAATCGGAAAATTTACACAAATACCCCCGCTCAGCCCTGCCGCAAATCGAGCACGTAGGTGTAGTAACCGGTATCGCGTACATAACCTAGCGATTCATACAAACCCTGCGCAGTGAAGTTGTCGGTGGCGGTTTCCAGCACCAGCCCCTTGGCGCCGGTTTGCAGCGCAAAGTCCCGCGCCGTGTTCATCAGCAATCTGCCCACTCCACGGCCACGAGCAGCGGGCGCGGTGAACAAATCGCTGAGCAACCAGGTGCGATGGGCATCTATCGAGGAAAACGTCGGATACAGCTGCACGAAACCCAGCGCTTCGGCGTTTTCATCCTGCGCGAGGAAAATTGCCGACTCGTTGCCGGCCATGCGTTCGGCGATGAAGGCGCGCGATTGCGCCAGGTTCGAGGGTTGCTGATAGAAACCGCGATAGGCGTCGAACAGTTTTGCCACCGCCTCCAAATCAGCCGCCGTAGCGCGCAGTATCTTGATCGCCATGCTCCCTCCCCCGTTTTTTGATTATCGAACCAGCATAGCGCTCTCGAACGAGTTAGCTGGCCTCAGCGCTATATAGTTTTGTATATTGCGAAACCGAATTTGCCAGTATCCGCCCATGCCATTCATTCACACCGTGTTCCCATGAGCGCCATTCGCGTACGCAACGAGCAATTGATCCTCGCCGCCGCCAGCGAGGAGTTTGCCGCCAACGGCTTCGACGCCACCCAGACCCGCGACATCGCCGCCCGTGCCGGCGTGCCCAAGGCCAACCTGTATTACTACTTCCAGACCAAGGAAAACCTCTATTCCAAGGTCCTGCTGGGGTTTGTCGAACCGCTGCTGGACGCCTCGGCAGCGCTGCGCGAAAGCGACGATCCGATGATCGGCCTGCGCGCCTACGTCGCCGCGCGCATCCGCATCGCTCGCGAACACCCGGCCATCGCCAAGGTCTTCAGCGGCGAACTGCTACTCGGCGGTCGCCAACTGCCAGACGAGTGCCGCGACCTGCTGCACGCCGAAGCCCGGCGCAACGTCGACTGCCTGCGCAGCTGGATCGAACGCGGCCTCCTGGCCCCTGTGGACCCGGAACACCTGATGCTGTTCATCTGGTCGGCGACCCGCACCTACACCAACATTGGCTGGCAAATGGGCTGCATCACCGGGCGCGCCGTGCCGCAGGATGAGGATTATCAGACGGCGGCGGAGACGATTACGCGGATGGTGCTGGAGGGGGTGGTGTCGGAACCGGTCGCGAGTGCGCGTGGCTGGTTATTTGCGACTTGAATGCAGCGGGGCTGTTGGTCAGCCCCGTCGACATTTCGCAAAAAACCTCGCCGCAGAGAATCAGGGCATGAAATCCAGCGGCAACGTCTCACCGTTCTCTATTCGCTTGTGCCAGGCAAGCAATGCTTCGGGTACACGTTTTTTCCATTGCGGCGCGTTGGTGTAATAGCGGGCACGCAAATTACGCTGCTCATCGAACACCAATAAAACCAGCCATACCCGAGCGTCCGGCGCGCGCATCAGAATGCCTGCATTGGTGTTGGCCAGCCCACGCAACCAGAACTCATCGACCTGAGCATCCGGCACATCGCGGGAAGCATCGGCCGTCACCATCGATCCACTGTTTTGCAACAACGTCTGATAATCGCCTTTGAGCAGAGTGTGTAATAGCTCGTTTTCCTGCTCAGTCCGCGCCACCCCCAGACTAAGCAAGTCGTAATCAATCGACAGTGGCTGTTCCGATGCCACGTAGCGACCGCCGTAGTAAACCCCCATTCCACCGCCGCAGGTAGGGTCTGCACCATCCTGGTCAATGTCCAACAGACCGTTGAATGCGCTGAACTTCAACGAACAGTTATCTTGGGCATAGTGTGCTTCGCTGCCCACAATGTTGGCGACGCCATCCATATCGCCGGAGTTGGCGCCAGCCACGCCTGAAATATCAAAGGCGATATGAGTGGCATCGATACGCTTGGTTTTAACCTCGACCGACGATGATACGCCCCATGGAATGAGTTGCCAGGTCGCATCCCAATTGAAGGGTTTGGCCATGAATTCCAGTGCCTTGAGGCGCATCAGGTATTCCCGGCGCAAACAGGCCACATCCGCAGCACATTGATTGCGTTGCTTTAGCCAGCCTCGCTGATCGGCCTTCAAGGCTTTCGAATCCGCAACTTTCGGCAACGTGGTACGCCACAGCGAGCTCAGTTTTTCATCACGGTTGGAGATGTAGGGATCAGAACAAATGGTTTTTTCAGCCGGGCTGATGGCGCCGGTGCAATCGAAACTGGTGGCATGCGCGGTAGTGGAAAATGCCAGGGATGTCAGCAGCAAGGCGTGGCGGGGTTTGAAAGACAACATCGACAGATTCCATTCTTCGGGGCGCGGGATTATGCCAGTGAAGTGTGGTCAGTGCTGCCGTCTTCGCGAGCAAGCCCGCTCCCACAGGGGACTTATGCTGGACATCGGAATCTGTGAACACCATCAATCAATGTGGGAGCGGGGGGGGGGGGGGGGGCGGGGGGCGCGCCCCCCCCCCC
>NZ_JANLOG010000070.1:0-123083 GCF_025466205.1 Pseudomonas sp. 13B_3.2_Bac1 | reverse complement strand
TGCAATTTACCGTCCTCTGTAGGAGCTGCCGCCGGCGGCGATCTTTTGATCTTCAAGAGCAAAGTCAAAAGATCGCAGCCTGCGGCAGCTCCTACACAAGCGCGTTGTGTCAGAACGCCATTCGCCACTGGCCTGTCACGCCGTAACTGCGGCTGTCGTTGCCGGCCTCGCCAGTGAGGCCAATGCCCAAGGTGTTGCGGGCGGACAGAGTCAGATCCACACCCGCATCCAGCGTAAAGCTGTTGCGATCCATCTCGGCTCCGGTGACTTCAAAGCTTTTGCCACCCCTGACCAGTTGCTGGCGCGTTTCGTTGTCGAGCTCACCGTAGGTGTGTTTTACGCTCGCGCTCAGGCGCGGCGTCAGCTGCATGCCATTGGACAGGTGGCTGGTGTTCGCCATGCGCAGGCCGAGGGTGCTGCTCGGATTCGCCCGTGTTTGCCCGTGAACCTTGAGTGCCGCATCGCCACCTTTCTCGGTGTAGCCGTCACGCTGGTAGCGTTGATAACCCACACTGGCGAACGGTTCGATGCTGACGTTGCCGCGACCGAGGTTGTAGCCGACTTCGGCAAAGACCTGCTGGGTACTGGCGTCATAGCTGCTCTTGAGCCGATCACTGAAACCATTGAAGTCGACGCGACGTTTGCCGTTGCCGTCATGATGGCCGTACGTGGCCCCCAGGCGCAGGGCGAACGGGCCGTCTTGCCGCAGCGCGTAGGCGCCGAGGTGCCAACTGTCGAGATCGCCGTCGAAGTGTCGGGCGTCGAAGCGGGTCTGCGCTTTTGCGCCCATCAGGCCGACATGCCATTGCTCGTCGAGTCGCCAGTCGGCACCCAATATCAGACCTTGGGTGGAATGCTTCAGGACACTGTCGACGTCACGATCGACCTTGCCGCCGTGCCCCAGCGCTTGCAGCCAGACCCGCCCGTTGCCTTCGCCGCCAGCCGCCAGACGCGGCGCATTCCCCGATCCCTGCGCTGCATTACGGTTGTCCAGTTGATGCATCGCCGAGAGCATGCTGGCGCTGACCGGATTGACGCTGCTCAGTGTGGCTTTGGCGAGATTGGCGTTGCTGCCGGCGGCGAGTTGGTCGAGGGCGATGACGGTGGCGGTCTGATCGGCGGTCTGCAGGGCCTCGACCGCCGCATTGTCCGGGGCAGCTATTTGCCGGGCGGGCTCAGGTGCCGGGGCTGGCAGAGTCTCTGGCTTTTTCGCCTGAACCGGATCGGGCGAGGAGGCTGGTTTTTGAATGCTTTTTTTGATCGCACTGCCGTTTTCTGTCGGGACGATTTTCTTCGGCGGAGCCTCACCCGGCGGATGGCCTGGCGCCACAGGCGTCTGCGCTCGGTCGGCATTTTTTTCTGGAAGCGGATCGCTCTTTGCTGCCGTTTCCCCAGCGTCCATCGGCTTCGGCGTAACGGGCTTTTCCGTCTTCTTGCGCGGCTTCTTGGGCTTCACCTCTGCGTTGACCTGAGGTTCCGTTTGCTCGGCCAGTGAAAACTCTACGCACCCGACAGCCAATGCAACGGCCAGGACCAGATGTTGAAGCTTGTAGGTGTGAATGGGCATGCAGTTGGTCTCTCGAAGAATGAGACCAAACTCTAAAAGTCGATGCCGGTGCGCCGATGCCGGGCGATTCCGAGCAGAGTGCAGGTTTTGCGGGCTGGTTGTGTAGCCGGGTCACTGGCAAGTTTCGAATCTGCCTCGTTTACCCGACTGTCCAGACGCCTTTGCCTACAACACCTGCTGAAGTATCGATTGGCGAAATCTCAGAAACTCATCTGCCACTGCCCGATCAACCCATGGTTGCGACTGTTGTTGCCGATCTCGCCGCTGTAGCCGATACCCAGCGAGTGCCGGGCGGAAATCCCCAGATCCAGTCCGGCTTCGAGCACCAGACTGTCGCGATCCATCGAACTGCCATCGACATTGAATGCGCTGCCGCCGACCACGAATGCCTGACGCGTCGAGCTGCTGACATCGCCGTAGGTGTGTTTCCAGCCAGCGGCCATGCGCGGGGTCAGGCTCATGCCGTTGTCGAGGCTGCTCAGGTGCGCCAGGCGCAGGCCGAAGGTGCTGCTGAAGTTGTCCTGGGTCTGGCTGTCGACGTCCAGTGCGGCGGCGCCACCCTTTTCCTGGTAACGGTCGCGGTGGTAGCGCTGGTAGCCGAGGCTGGCGAACGGTTCGGCGCTGAGGCGGCCGCTGCCCATGGCGTAGCCGAGTTCGGAGAAGGCTTGCTGGCTGTCGGCGTCGTAATCGCCTTTGGGCCGATCACTGAAACCATTGAACGCCACCGTGCGTTTGCTTTCGCCCTGATGGCCACTGTAGGCGGCGCCGAGGCGCAGGGAGTACGGGCCGCTTTGGCGCAGTGCGTAGACGCCGACGTGCCAGCTCTCGACGTTGCCATCGACGCCGGTCGCGTCCAGATCAGTCTTCGAATAACCGCCGAGTACGCCGAGGCGCCACTGTGGATTCAGTGCCCAGTCGGCACCCAGTACGCTGCCCTTGGTGCGTTGCTCCAGGCCGCTGTTGCCGTGCTCGCCGTCGAGCTTGCCGTAGCCGCCGATGGCTTGCAGCCACAGGCGTCCGCGCGCGTTCGGGTCATTCAGATTGCGCGCTTCCGACGGTACGCCGTTGGCCGCCAGCACCGGGGTGTCGCGTTGATCAAGGCCAACCATCAACCCCGGGCTGCCGCCCATTTGTTGCATAGCCGACAGCATGCTGTTGCCCACCTGACTGCTGGCGCCGAGCGTGGCGCTGGTCAGGTTGGCGTTGCTGGCGCCGGCCAGTTGTTCGATCGCCGCGCCGGCCGTGCTTTGGGTGGTGTTGAGCAAGGCGTTGTACAGCGCGTTGTTCTTGCCCATCGTGGCCAGGCTGTTGGCCGCGTTGCTGCCGTTGCCGGTCGCCGCGAACTGATTGAAGGCCACGTCATTGCGGGTGTAGGTCAGGTCGACTTGTGTCGGTGTATAGGCCAGTGTCGGCGTGAGGAACGCGTAGTGGCTGGTGACGTTGCCGAAGGTGCCGTTGACGTTGGCGGCTTGCAGCACGGTGTAATGGCTCTGCCACGGATAAGTGCCGCTGCCGGGGTTCACCGCCAGGGTCGCACCGTTGAGGCTGGCGGTGCCGCCGACCTGAACCGGGGCGCTGCTGCCATCGGCGTTGACGCCGTAGACGAGGGTAGAGCCACTGCCCATATTCAAGTCATGGACGATGGTTGCGCGACCCAGGCCGGTGTCGGTACGCAGCGTGCCGTTGACGTTGAGATTGCCCACCGAGCCGCCACCGGCATACACACCGCCGGCGTCTACGGTCAGGCTGCCGGCAATGCCGCCCTGGTTGATCAGGGTCGCGCCATTGCGCACCGCGCCGCCATCGCTGAAATCGCCGCTGCCGGTGAGTGTCCACGCACCTTGCCGGACCTCCAGCCATTCAAAATTGCGGCTGGCGCCGAAGCTGCCGCCCGCCGCATCGTCCATCACCACCCGGTCGTACCCGCTGCCGCCATCGACCACGCCGACGAAGCGACTGCCGTTACGCAGGGTCAGGCTGTCGTTGCCGCCACCGAGGTCGAGTGCCAGGCCGTTGCTGCCGCTGATGGTGCCGCCGTTGATCACGTTGTCGGCGAATTCGCCGACGAACTTCACGCCGAAGCCGTCGAGACCTTGAATAGTGCCGTAGTTCTCCAGGGTGGTGGCTGCCAGCCCCGAACCACCGCTGCCGTCGTCCACCAGAATCGCGCTGTTGGCGCCGCTGATCAGTGCGTTGCTCGCGTTGAGAATGTAGCCGCCGCCGAGGGCGATGCCCTCGCTGCCGTTGGCGAATCCGCCCTTGTCCACGCCTCCCGCACCGACGCCCTGAATGGTGCCGTAGTTTTCGATGTGGGCGATCTTGTCGATGTCCACGCCATCACCGTCACCGTTCGCCTGCAAGCCTGAGTAAGCACCGGTGATGGTGCCGTGGTTGATCACCGTACCATCGCCGTCGGAACCGAATCCGGAACCATTGCGGCCGGTGATCTGCCCATAGTTGACCAGCGTCGCACCGAGGTCGGTGGTGATGCCATGGCGGCCGCCGGAAATCACCCCGTAGTTGGTCACGCTGACACCGCTGGCCGAGTCGATGTCGATGCCATCGAATTTCTCATCGGCGTTGTGCGAGTCGCCGGTGGAGATCTCGCCGTAGTTGGTAATCGTCGCGTTGGCGCCGGTCTTCATGCCGTCGCTGGCATCGCCACGAATCAGTCCGCCAGCGCGGTTGATGAGGGTGGTTTTGACGCCGTCGCTGCGCAGCGCATCGAGGTCCAGGCCTTGACCGCTGGTCGAGCGAATCACGCCGCTGTTGTCGATCAACAGACTGCCACTGACGAAGTTGCTGTCGATACGCAAAGCGTCATTGGCGCCGAGAATCTGCCCGCCGCTGCGGTTGTAAATCTGGTAATTGCGCGCCTGGGTCAGGTCACCACTGCTGTCGATGGCCCGGCCACCGCTGGAAACGATTTTGCCGGCGTTATCGATCACCACACCGGCGCCGCTGGTGCCGTCCTTCAGGCTTACCGCCTTGCCGCTATTGGTGATGCTGCCCGGTGCCGAGATCGTCAGCGTGTCACTGCCGCCAAGGGTTTGCGCGGCAGTAGTGGCAGTGTCGATCTGCACGGTCTTGCCGTGGGCGGTGCCGGCGGTGATCAGCAGAACGGCAGCAAGGGACAAGCGCTGAGGCGGGAAGGTCATGGGTGGACGGCCTTTTGTTATAAGCGGGCCGTTCTGTATAGCGATGGGTTTTTACAGAATGATGTCTGTTGTCGGATCAGCTCAGCTACGCCGCACATAAGCCTTGCCGTAATGCCGCTCCATTCGCGCCTGAATCAACTCCAGCCCAATCGACATCAGCCAGTAAATGATCGCTGCCGTGGTCAGCATCTCGATGTAGCGGTAGCTCGAGCGGCCGTAGGACTGCGCCAGAAACATCACTTCCCAGACGCCCATCACCGAGATCAGTGATGAGTCCTTGAGCATCGAGATGAACTGGTTGGTGGTCGGCGGGATGATCGTGCGCATCGCCTGGGGCAGGGTGATGCGCCAGAAGATCACGCTCTCGCGCATGCCCAGCGCCAGCGAAGCTTCGCGTTGGCCGTAGGGCACGCCGAGGATGCCGGCGCGGAAAATCTCGCTGAGGTAGGCGCCATAGTTGAGTGACAGGGCAATGATCCCCGCCACCACCGCGCCGGGTACGACACCCAGTTGCGGCAGGCCGAGGTAGATCAGCAGGATCTGGATCAGCAGCGGCGTGCCGCGAAAGAACGAGGTGTAGAAACTGGCGATACCGAACGCCACGGCGCTTTTCGACAGGCGCGCGAGGGCGGTGACGAAGCCCAGCAAGGACGAGGCGACGATGGCGCACGCGCAGAGAAACAGGGTCAGTGCCGCACCCTGCAGAAAGCCGTTGGGCGCCAGGTGCACGCCGAGCAGATTCGGCAGCTTGTCGAGGATGATCGAGAGCTTCAAATCGAAGCTCAGGAAAAACCCGGCGAACAGGCTGAACATCGCCGCCCATGTCAGGTACAGGCGCGTGCGGAAACCGAACAGCCGTTGCAGGCGCGATTCAGCCACCGGTTGTGGCGGCTGTGGAGGTGTCGGGAAGGCAGTCATTGGCTGATGTCGGCGCCGATCCATTTCTGCGACAGCTTGCTCAGCGTGCCGTCCTGCTTGAGTTGCGCAAACACCTCGCGCACTTTGGCGTCCCACTCGGCGTCACCCTTTTCGATGGCCACCGAGTTCGGCTCCGAGTACAGCGGCGTGCCGGCCAGTTTGAAGCGCTGGTCCTGATTCAGGCGCGGCTGCGCGGTCACCAGGTTGGTGAGGATGGCGTCCAGGCGCACACCGGCGCCCAGGCCCAGGTCCTGGAAGGCAACGTTGTCGGTATCGTACGGAGCGATCTGCACATCTTCGAACGGGTATTCCAGGTGCGTGTCTTCGGCGCCTTCGATGACCAGATTCTTGTTCAGATAACTTTCGTAGCTGCTGGCGCTGGTCAGGCCGACTTTCTTGCCGCTCAGGTCCTTGGCGCCGTGGATGCGATCGTCCTTGGCGTTGACCACGATCACGGCAGGCGAGGCGTAGTACTCGACCGGGAAATCGAACACTTCGGCGCGGGCCTTGCTCGGGGTCATGGAGCAGATGCAGATGTCATAGCGCCCGCTCCAGCGGCCGGCCGCAATGACGTCCCAGGACGGCGTTTCGAGGCGCAGCTTGACCCCCAGCTTGTCCGCGACGGCTTTGGCGACGTCGACGTCGAAGCCGTCGAGCTGGTTTTGCTCATTGAGAAACGAGAAGGGTGGGTAGCTTTCCATCAGCACGCCGACCAGTTCTTTTTTCTGTTCGACGCGATCGAGTGTGGCGCCGCCGAAGGCTTGAGTGGACGCGGCCAGAATCGTCAGGCCCAAGGCCAGTAGCGGTTGAAATTTCACAGTCGACACCTGAAAAAAAGGGGTTGTTATTAACCGGATGGTGCGTATTAAATAGTTATAAGAAATACTCTGGTAGTGAGTAATTTTCATAAGCATATGAGTGAAAAGCATATGGGCACAGCAAGCACGGTAATTCTCGATGGCGGCATGGGCCGTGAGTTGCAACGCGCCGGGGCGCCGTTTCGGCAGCCCGAGTGGTCGGCGCTGGCCCTGATCGAAGCGCCGCAAGCGGTCGAAGCGGTGCACGCCGCCTACATCGCCAGCGGCGCCAATGTGATCACCAGCAACAGCTATGCGGTCGTGCCGTTTCACATCGGCGAGGCGCGGTTTGCTGCTGAAGGTCAGGCGCTGGCGGCGTTGGCTGGAGAGCTGGCGCAGCGTGCGGTGCAGGCGTCGGGCAAAGCGGTGCGAGTGGCCGGTTCATTGCCGCCGCTGTTCGGCTCCTATCGCCCGGACCTGTTCGAAACAGCGCGGGTGAACGAGTTGCTGGCGCCACTGGTGACCGGCCTGGCGCCGCATGTCGACCTGTGGCTGGCGGAGACCCAGAGCTCGATCATCGAGGCGCGCTCCATCCGCGCCGGTCTGCCGCAGGACGGCAAGCCGTTCTGGCTGTCGTTTACTTTGAAGGATGAAGACACCGATGAGGTGCCGCGCCTGCGTTCCGGTGAACCGGTGGCCGAAGCAGCGGCGGTGGCCGCGGAATTGGGCGTGGAGACGCTGCTGTTCAACTGCAGCCAGCCGGAGGTGATCGGGGCGGCGATTGACGCGGCGTGCGATACCTTCGAACGCCTGGGCGTGCAGATTCACATCGGCGCGTATGCCAATGCGTTCCCACCGCAACCCAAAGAGGCGACCGCCAACGACGGCCTCGACCCGTTGCGCGACGATCTGGATCCGCCGGGGTATCTGCACTGGGCGCAGGATTGGCAGCAGCGCGGTGCCAGCCATTTGGGCGGCTGCTGCGGGATTGGCCCGGAACACATCGCGGTGCTGGCGCAGAAACTGGGGTAAACAACAGATCAAAAGATCGCAGCCTGCGGCAGCTCCTACATGGGATTGATGTTCACCCTGCAGGAGCTGCCGAAGGTTCGGGCCGCGATCGGACGATCTTTTGCTTTGACGATTTAACTACGGCACTCGACCAAACCTTTGAGCTGCCCGGTCGGCGTCTGGTTGGCATCGCTCAACCACTGCTCGAACCCTGCCGCAATCGCCGGCCACTCCGCATCCACAATCGAATACCACGCGGTATCGCGGTTCTGTCCCTTGACCACCATGTGCTGGCGGAACACGCCTTCGAAGCTGAAGCCCAGGCGTTCGGCGGCGTATTTGGAGCGGGCGTTGCCGTTGTTGCACTTCCATTCCAGGCGCCGGTAGCCCTGTTCGAAGGCGTATTTGGCCAACAGGTAAACCGCTTCGGTGCTCTTCGGCGAGCGTTGCATCGGCGCGCCGAAGGTCACATGGCCGATCTCGATGCGACCCTGCGCCGGGACAATCGACATCAGGCTGAGGATGCCCTGCACCTGACCTGTGACGCGGTCGATGACGCTGAAGAAATACGGATCGCTGCTGGCCGCATGATTGTTCAGCCAGTCATTGAAAACGCTGCGCTGCGGGAACGGCCCATAGGGCAAATAATCCCAGAGCTTCGGGTCGGCGCCGGGGCCTTCGAGGGCATTGAACAACTCGTCGCCGTGGCGCGCCGGGTCGAGGCGTTCCAGGCGGATGAACCGGCCTTCGAGCAAGGTGGCGGTGGGGGCGGGGACGCCTTTCCAGTCGGCAAGTGCAGTGGTCATGTACGCGGCTCCTTAAATGGCTTTGCGAAACTGGATGAATCCGGGGCGTTCGGCGATGCGCTCGTAGAGCTGGATCGCGGTGGCATTGGTTTCGTGAGTCAGCCAATGCACCTTGCAGCAACCGTCGGCCTTGGCGGTGGCGTAAACGTGTTCGATCAGCAAGCGACCGACGCCGGTGCCACGAGTCTCTGGCGCCACCAGCAGGTCCTGCAGGTAGCAGGAGTTTTCGATGCTCCAGTTCGAACGGTGGTAGATGAAATGCACCATGCCCACCGCTTTGCCGTCGGCCCAGGCGAGGGCGGCGTGGGTCGGCTCGCTCGGGTCGAGGAAACGCTGCCAGGTGCTGTGGCTGACGGCGTCCGGCAATTCGCTGTTGTAGAAGCGCAGGTAGGCTTGCCACAGAGGCAGCCAGGCGGCGTGGTCGCCGGCAGTCACCGGGCGGATGTCGATCTGACTCATGCTGATTTCCTTAACGCATCAAGTGGGCGAGGGTCTGGTCATTGATGTCGGGGCTGGCAGCCAGGCCTTCACGCACGCCGGCAATGTCTTCGGCGCTGCGGTTCTGGCTGAGCTTGCGTTTGCCTTCGAGGCGATCGATGGGAATGGCGAAACCGACGATGGCCTTGAGCATGCCGTCGATATAGTCGGCCGGCGCATCGTCGACCTTCCACGGTTGCGCGCGGCCGGCTTCATGGCGATCAGTCAGCGTGCTGACGATGTCGAGCAGGCGCCCGCCGTCGCTGAAGGTTTCGGCGTGACCGTAGGCGTGCACCGCGACGTAGTTCCAGGTCGGCACGACTTTGCCGTGCTCGGCCTTGCTCGGGTAAAACCCCGGGCTGACGTAGGCGTCGGGGCCGGCAAATATCAGCATCGCTTCAGCGCCGTCGCGCAGGTCTTTCCACTGCGGATTGGCTTTGGCCAGGTGCCCGTACAGCGTGCCGTTCGGGCCTTGTTCGCGGTGCAGCAGTACCGGCACGTGGCTGGCTTGCAGGCCGTTTTCACCGTGGCTCACCAGAATCGCGAGACGGCTGGCGAGGATCAGTTCGTGCAGTTGCGACAGTTCGTCGATGGCAAAGGCGCGGGGCGTGTACATGGAGAGATTTTCCTTGGCGAATGCCTGCATCCTAGGCAGGCTATTGGTCTGTTGTAAGAGCCATTGATGACCAATTTCATAGGTCCATTGTCATGCCCGAATCGCCCACGCTGTCCATGCCGTTCAATCCGGCCGGTATCGAGCTCGACCGCCGTCAGGGTTTGAGCCGCCAGCTCTATCAGGCGCTGCGTCTGCGCGTGCTGGACGGGCGTCTGGCCAGTGGCACGCGGCTGCCGGCCAGCCGTGATCTGGCGACGGCGTTGGCGATTTCCCGCAACAGCGTGGTGCGCGCCTACGATCAGTTGTACGCCGAAGGCTTCATCGAAGGCCGGGTCGGGGACGGCACGTATGTCGCCCAATTGCCGCAAAGCGCATTGCCCACGAAAAAACTATCCACAAAAGTATCCACAGGGTTTTCAACAGGCTTACCCACAACCTTATCCACAAATTGGCTGGATTTACCTGTGATTCCATCCAGTAAAGTTATCCACAGCGGTGCTGCGCAGCGCCTGGAAAACAACCATTTATCGTTACCGCCAAGTGGCCCGCCGAAGGCTTTTCGGGTCGGTGTGCCGGCCTTCGATCTGTTCCCGTTCGAGGTCTGGGCCAAGCTCAACGCGGCTTTCTGGCGTAAACCCGATCTGCAGCAACTGTGTTACGGTGATCCGGCCGGGGATCAGCGTCTGCGCGGATTGATCGCCGCGTATTTGCGCAGTTCGCGCGGCATGCAATGCACCGCTGAGCAAATAGTGATCACCAGTGGCGCGCAGCAGGGCATCAGCCTTTGTGCACAGCTGCTGGTGGAGCCGGGCGATGCGGTGGGCATCGAGAATCCCGGCTACCGCGCAGCCGGCCATGCCTTTGCGGTAGCCGGGGGCCGGTTGCACGGGGTGCCTGTGGATCAGGACGGCATTGATTGCACAGCACTGGCGCAAATTGCCGACTGCCGGCTGGCCTATGTCACACCCTCCCACCAGTACCCGACCGGTGTGGTCATGAGCCTCGCCCGGCGGCTTGAACTGCTGGCCTGGGCCGAGCGCAGCCAGGGCTGGATCATCGAGGACGATTACGACGGCGAGTACCGTTACAGCGGCGCACCGCTGGCTCCGTTGGCGGCACTGGATCGTCAGGGCCGGGTGCTCTACGTCGGCACCTTCGGCAAAGTCGCCTTTCCGGCGCTGCGTCTGGGCTATCTGGTGTTGCCGCAGGGGCTGGTGCAGGCCTTCGCCCGACGCCGCGCGGTGGACGTGCGGCATTCGGAAGTCAGCACCCAGGCGGTGATGGCCGAATTCATGGCCGCCGGACATTTTCTACGGCATATCCGCCGGATGCGGCGCGCCGCCCTGAGTCGGCGCAACTGTCTGCTGGCGCACTGGCCGGAGTCCATCGAAGGCGTTGGCGGGCTGCCTGCGGTGGCCGCCGGTTTGCACCTGACGGTCGCCGTGGACAGCATTGCCCGTGAGCGTGAGCTGATTGCCCAGGCCGAGAGCGTCGGTGTCGAGGTCAACGGCCTGAGCAGCTACTGGTTGCCTGACTCGCGCACCCCGATGGATCGGCGCGCGGGTCTGGTGCTGGGTTTCGCCGCCGTGCCGGAGGCCGACATTCAGGCTGCTCTGGCACGGCTGCGCAGGGTCTGGTGCGCCTGATCGCGTCGACGCTTTTCAGCCAGCGGCCGGCTCCTGCTGGCGGGGGTGGATAAACAGGTCCCTGATGGTCGGGCTGACGATCCGCCGCAGCGCGTTATCCACGGCATCGAAGCGCTCCAGCTCCAGCCGGGTTTTAGCCGGCAGTTCCTGCAGATAGCCATCGGCGATTTTCAGGTGTGCGGCGGTGAAGCGGTCGCTCGGATCGGTCAGCGAGTTGTAGTGGAAATGGGCGACCCACAAGGGTTTGTTCTGGCGACGCTGGTCGAGAATCTGATACTCCTGAAAGTAGTCCTTGCGCTTTTTGGTGCGGATCCGCCCGTGGTCGTTTTTGACGATCTGTACCAGACCGTGTTGATGCAGCCATTGCAGATAACTCTCCCGGGGTCTGCGCCCGGTGAGCATGCTGCCGTAGACGCTGATACCTTCGCGACGCAGGCGCGCCGCCGCCTCGCGCAGTTCTGTAGGGAGACTGCCCACCGGCAGTTCGGCGCGCCGCCGGGCGAGTATCGCGTCGATATCTGCCGCCCGCTGATCGAGGCGGGTGGCCTGCTGGTCGAAGAGATCCTGCATGTCGGCGGGAATGCGCGACGGGCGCTGGGCATCGGTGCGCCAGCGCCGGATCAGCGGCTCAAGTTCCTGGAGCATCTGCATGGCACTGCCGACCATTTGCTCATCGCTGAGGTTTGGGGTCGTAGCCGGTTGTTTGTGAATGGTCCTGATCAGCGGCAGTTCTTGCTGCGCATGCGCCGTGGAGGTTGCGCTGGACGCGGGCCTGGGGGTTTCGATGACCCGCGGCCGGGACTTGTTGACCTTGCCGGTGGCGCGGGAAGTGGAGGGCGTGGGTTCGGCTCTGGCGGTGACGGTCGCCGGCAACTCCTGCGGTTCCGGCAGGAGCTTGAGCAAGTGCTCGCGCGCGATCTGGTGAAAATCGCTGACCAGATACTGAATGCGCTGGAAGCGAACCGGCTCCAGCTGTGCGGACGAGCTTGCAAATACATCCTCCAGGCGGCGCTCTGCATCGGCGAGCCGGTCGACCACGCTGCTCAATTTCTCGACGTTCGGCGTGAGCTGGTGACGCCGCTCGACCAGTTGATGGCCGGCGTCCGCCGCGCTCTCGAAAATCGGTCCGATCAGCTCCCGTAACGGCTCCAGCACGCTGTCCGGCGCCTCCAGCATCGACAGCTCGATGGACATGCCGATCTCATTGGCGTGCAGGTCGCGGCGGCTGAACGAAGGCATCAGCCGCTTGAGATCAGCGGCCACCTTGCGCGTGGCTGAGGTGTGCTTTTGCAAGGTGTTCAGCGAGCTGTACAGATGCTCGAGACGCTCGACCATTTCGTCGCTGACGGCGATGGCCTTGCTCGCGGCTTGCATCTGCACTGTCCGCGAACGGGTCTGTGCCGGCTCCAGCGGGCTGATTTGCGGCGCGACAATGTGCGCGTATTCGCGCAATTTCATGCGCATCCAGCCGCTGAGGAAGCGGTGCTGTTCGACGGTCATGCGCATTAATTCAGCTTGATAAACACCTCCGGTGCCGCCCGCCTCGCGCCACTTTTCCAGCTCTGCCAGGGCCTGACGGTAGCCTGTGGACAAATCGTCGGCCTTGGCGATGTAGGTGCTGATCGCCTCTTCAGACAACGGCGTGTTCTGGTCGCCAGTGTCCAGGGGCAACAGGGCCTCGTCCAGACCGGCCTTGCGGGGGGCCTCCTGTGCGAAGAAACGACGCAGTGCCGCCCAGGCTTCGTCCTTGCGCGCCTCCCGTTCCCGGACAAAGGCGTCGATACGCCGCGTGGGGCCACCGCCACGCAGGCGCAGGCGCAAATCCCAGTGCCAGCGCAGGCTCTTGGGGTCGAGCCGGATGCACAGGCCGGGGCGCGCCGGATGCTCCGGGTCGAGGATCTGCACCGGCTCGTCCGTCTCGGCGCGGACCTGGAACCAGCGTTCGCCGACCTGGGCATACAGCTTTCCAGCAAACTCGTAGAGATGACGGGCGTTGGCCTGAGCGTTGGCGGCAAGGGCCGGCCTCGGCACTTTCAAGCGCTCGATCGTCAGCAGGAACGAGGGCTGCGTGTTGCGCGTGAGCGGGGTGGATACCAGCAGCGACGGCTGTGGCGCGGGATCGACGGACGTCAGTTCCACGGGGTCGTGAACGACGCGGGGTGGTGCCTCGTGGGGTATCGCGATCGCCGGCAATCGGTCGGAGCGCAGGCGGTATCCCGCAGTATTTTCGCTGCGCGGGCCGGAGGGCTGGATACGTCGAATCGCCACCTTCTGCACCAGCAGAATGCTCAGTGTCAGCAGCACGTCGCCGATCGACGACCATTCAACCGAGGTTGCGCCTTGTTCATGGGCATCCAGCGCCTGCTGGATCTGGCTGATGGTTTGCCAGACCCAGACCGCCGCGCCCGCCGGGCCGCTGAGGAAGTTGGCGGCAACGCCGAACAGCGCCCAACCGCTGTCCACCAGCAGGGCCCAGCGGCGCTCGGCGTTGGAGGTCGATTGGCGATCGGCAAGGTCGGCCATCGCCTGACTGTTGCTGGCAAACAGCGTGGCGAAGATATCGCCGCTCAGGGGAGTGTTGGTGAGGTCGACGGCGGCGGTCAGGTCGAGGTGAATGAACGGCTCGAAGGCCAGTTCGGTCACGGTCCATGGCGAGGGCAGGCCGCTGGAAAACACGTACTGAGCGTACTCGAAGCTCAGTGCCCGGGTCGGCAGCCAGGCGAGTATCGAGTCCTGCAGTTCGCCGGGCTGGTAAAACGCGTACAGCAGGTTCTGCGCGGAGGGAAACTGGCGCAGCGGTTGCTCGAGCAGCGGTCGATACAGCAGACACGGACCGCTGCTGCCGTCCCGTGGGCCGATGATGTACATGTTCGCCACGGTGTCGGACGTTTGGCTCAGACGAAAGCGCGGGACGAACGCCAGCGGACGGATCTGCACCGGCCACTGCGCGACGGGCGTCTGCGCGGTGATCGAATCGAGCAACTGGCGAACCAGACGATAACCCTGCTCGTCGACATCGCCCTGATGCTTGAGTTTGCACTCCAGCGCCAGGATCGACAGCAGCCATGGCAACTGGCGGCAGTAGCGGGTCTTGTGGCGCCGGGCTTGAACCGGGTCATCAATCAGGGTGCGCTTGATCAACTGCGGGTAGTGTTCACCGATGTTCACCTCACCGGCGATGCGTTGCAGCAGTTTGACGGTCAGCCAGGCTGGTGCGGACGTGCCGTCGGCGTAGTCGAGAGTCGTGAGGTAGGCAGGCGTGTTGCGCAGGGCAAATTCGCCGAGGCTCAACTCGCGGATGCTGTGCGGATCGGGCAGAACGAATCCGCCGGCCTCGAAGCTGTCAGTGAGGGTGATCCGCAGGTCATCCAGGCGCAGCAGTGAAGCCTGTTCAGGAGGCTGCTCGGCGAGGATGGCGGCGCGCATCTTCTGCTCGGCATAGTCGAGGATCAGCGGGACTTCCCGGACATCGAACGCGTCGCTGTCGGGGCCGCCCCGCAAGTTGCCCAAGGCGCTCAGGTCACTGCTGTAGCGCTGGATATCTTCAAGCGATGCGTTCTTGAGCCATTCGGGGATGGCCTGGTCCAGCTGTTCGAAGCGTGCGTTGTCCTGCGACTCGATGACCTCGCCATAGGGCTGGCGTGCGCCGAACCGGGCCAGCGGCGAACGGCTGGCGGGATCCAGTGATTCGATCGCATCGAGCTGACAACCCACCAGCGCCTGGACCATGGCATCGAAAATATTGCCGTCGGGTTCATACAAGCGCCACTTCAGATCCCGGCCGCTCAAATCCATGTCGAGGCGTTCAGGTAACGTGGCGGCCAGTTGCGCCAGTGAACTGAACGATTCGTAGCCATCTTCGATGGTGTACAGCGCGATCAGCTCTCGATCGCCGGCTGTTGCGGTCAGCACCAGCGCACCGGCGAGCATCAGGTGCCGGGTGCGGCTGCTCTCCGCGAGGTCGAAGACCAGATCGAGGTCAACCAGACGCGCGCGTATGTTGGTCAAACCGTCACCGGCCGTCGCGCGCAGCGTCTTCTCCGGCTGTTGTGCGACGTGCCGGGCGAGGCTGCACTCATCGACCGTCCAGCCGTTGGCGGTGTGTACGTTCAGGGCATTTCTCAGGTTGTCGGACAGCTGTTGCCAGCGCGGCTGGCGGTCAACGGTTTCATTCCAGTAGTGCAACTGACTTTTGGCAAAACCGAGGAACAGTGCCGGGGCCGTTTCGTTGAGGATTGTGGTGATCGCGTCCATGCCGACCGGCAGGTGCACCGGCTCGGCGTCGTTCGGGGACAGGGTGAGGAAGTGCTCGCCTTCGATGTAGTTGGCGCTGTCCTGGGTGAACGCCTGCCGCGCCAGCGCATGGGTCAGCGATTCGAAGTGGCTGCTGTGGCTCACCAGACGTTCTCCCTGCGCCTGCCAGAGCGGGGTGATCAGCATGGCTTTGTCCGGGTCGATCGGCAGTTGCGGAATATGCTGCTTCAGGCTGATGCGCAACAGGTGTGCGGCGGCGTCGTGGAGGATCGGACCGCCGCTGGTCTGCTCGATCAGGCGACTTTTGTTCTGCAGTTGGGGGACAACGTTGGTTCGGGTTGTGTCACTCATGGAATCTGCACCGGTAGGAGGGTGGATGGCGCGGCACCTGCCGCATGCAACCGACAGTAGCGAGGCCTCCACCGGCCCGGGTGGTAGATATGTATAGGGTGCATCCAGACCCGCGCGGTGTGCGCGGGCCTGGATGCCGGTCAGGCGAAGAACACCGCAGCGGCTTGCGTATGGCTGATGCTGCTGCGGTGAATCGCGATCAGCTCCTGGTTGCTGCGGTTGTCGCGTTCGACGTAAGCGCCGCCCAGGAGCCGTTGCTCAACGGTTTTCAGGTGCGCGGCGGTGAAGGCGGTCAGCGGGTCCGTCGGCGCAGCGTAGTGAAAGTGCGCGTACCACAGGACTCGGCCGCTCGGTCGGTCGAGAATCGAGTATTCCAGCAGGTAATCCTTGCGCGGCCCTTTGAGGCGCCGGCGCTCGGTGGTTTTGCCGATGCTCACTTCGCCCTTGCCGAGCAGCCACTCGACGCGCGCGGCCGTGGGCGGTTGTTGTTTGGTCAGGCTGATTCGGGCGCTGCGCCCCGTGGCATACAGTGCCTTGGCCTCGATATCGAGTTGCTGGCGCAGCGCCGAAGCGGAGACCGTGCGGCTCTCGGTGTGGTTGCCGGCGACCAGGGCCTGATCGACTTTTTCCATGGCCTCGTGCAATCGCGTGGCGTGCAGATAGTAGGTTTCCTCGATCTCCGTCGGATTGCGTTGCGCCCGATCAATGTGCGCCTGGGTACGCCGGCGAAATACCGGCAAGCCGTCGATCAGGGCTTGTCCGTCCTGCAGGCTTTTCGCCAGATCGGGGCTTGGGCGAGGCGACGTACCTGGCCTGGCCGGTACCCGTTCGACCCAGTTGCCTGGGGTCTTCTCGTGGAACGTGGCGATCACGCGGCCGGTCAGCGGTGCGCGCACGTCGACCAGATCGCTGTCCTTGCCGTCGGCACTGCGCCGGGGCTGGCCGACCAGCGTGCCCTTGTAACGGGTCTTGATGATTTTGCGCGCCGGGGGTGTCGGCGATTTCGAGGGGCCGGCCACCGGCTCCACCAGGCGTTGTTCGCGCAGCAGGTTGGACAGCTGCTGCACGGCGTCCTGCTGGAATCCGCCCACGCGTTTTTTGATGTCCTCCAGCCGTTCGGTCATCAGCTCCTGCGGATACTCGGTGACGAGATCGGTGAAGCGCTGTTCGATGACGTCGAACTGTTCCACCAGATTGTTCATCGCGTCGATGCGTTCGCCGAGCTGTTCCAGGCTCTCTTCAGCGCTCAGGTCCAGCGCGCTCTGAATATTCAGCGAGGCATCTTCGATCAGGCTTTCCAGATCGACACGGGCTTGTGCGCGAAACTCACCCGGCTCGGCCGTCAGGCACAGCTCTTGCCCCAGCGTGATCTGCAGCAGCTTCAGGTCGTCGAGGGAAAATTGCGGCAGCCGAGGCTTGTACTGCCGGATGGTATCCACCCCCTCTTTGCCCAGCAGGCTCAGTTCGGCGAAGCGCTCGTGGGCGAACTCGATTTTATCGATGATGCCTTTGGTCAGTTCGGCCATTTTCTCGAAGGGATCGCTGCGATCGCTGGCCGCGTTGTCAGCGGTTTCATCGAGCAATCCAAGGGTGACTTCCATGCTCTGGCGAAAGGCCGGGTAGGTTTCTTCGATCCATGACTGCATCAGAAACAGTTGCAGGGAGATGCGGTCGACCATCGCGGTACGGTAGTTGGGCACCGCTTCAAGAATGTTCAGCTCTTTGAGGCCGTCGATGTGCACGCTGTAGGCCTGCATCTGGCTCTCGAGGGTATCGAGAAACTGCTGGCGCGCGGCTTCGGCAGTCTGCGGCGTGGACTCGAGCATGGCGCGGCGCACCGTGACAAGTTGGCTGCGCTGGTCTTCCAGGCTTGCTTCGAAGTCGCGGATGGCCTGTTTTTTCTGGCGTAAATTTTCCGCGTTCGCCTCCTGCAGCTGCTTGCGCCGGCTCTTCAGGCCGCCGGCGCGCAGGCGCAGGCGCAGGTCGATGAACCATTCACCGCGGGCATTGCCGATCAGCAGGGGGCCGCTGCGGGGCGGTTGCTGACGGCTGTCGATGATCTGCACGTCATCGTTGTCGTTGAGTGCGACCTCGAACCAGCGGCTGCCGACCTCGGCGTACCATTTTTGTCCGGCACTGCGCAGATGGCGATGCGCGCCATCGCTGGCGGGAGCGGACAGGGTTTCGGGCCGGCTGACTTTCAGGCTGTCGAGGAAGGTGCCGAGGTCCGCGGGTGCAGGGTGCAAGGCCCCGAGAATGTGCAATGACAGTTGATGGTCGTCCGGCAGTTGCGCACCGCCGATGTCCGGCAGGCGGGAGACGCGGATCAGCGGGCGGGTGGTGGGGCTGCTGATCGGGCGAGTCTGTTCATGGGGGCTTTCCACAGCCTTGTGCGGTACCGGTTTGCGGGTGGCGGCGCGATGGGCCAGGACCATGCCCAGCGACAGCAGCAGGTCGGTCAGCGCTGTCCAGTCCAGCGTCTGCTGTTGGTCCTCGGTGTCGGCGAGGCTTTGCAGGTCATCGAGGATTTGCCACACCCATGCAGCAGTGCCGACGCCGCGTCCCAGAAATGGCAGCGCCGCATTGAACAGCGCCCAGCCGCCCTGCTTGAGGCTGGCCCAACGCGCCTCGGCATTCGAGGTGCTGCTGCGATCGGCCTGGGTCACCAGTGCTTCGGCGTTGCGCTGAAACAGGGTCGCCAGCAGGTCGCCTTCAAGCACGCGGGTGCCCAGGGTCACATTGGCATCCGGGTCGGGCGCCGCCGTCGGGTCGATCAACAGCTGCGGGATCGTCCATACCGAGGGCAACGCCCCGGGGAACACATACTGTGAATAGTTGAAGCGCACGCGGTCCGGCAACCAGGCCAGCACCGACTGGCGCAACGTTCGCGAATGCTTGATGGCGTACAGCAGGTTGGCGGTTGACGGGTACTGCAACAGCGGTGCTTCGAGCAGCGGGCGATACAGCAGGCACGGGCCGGAGTCCGTCGCGCGCGGACCGATCACGAACATGTTGAGCACTTCGTCGCTGTTGCCGCCCATGACGAAGGCGAGCGGGCGAATCACGATGTCCTGGCCGTCGACCTGGCGATCCGCCGGCTCAGCGGCCAGTGCGGCGGCCACATAGCGATAACCCAGCTCATCCACACCGGCTTCGCCGCGGATCTTGTGTTGCAACGCCAGCAGCGGCAGTTCGATCGGCAACTGACGGCTATAGAGCTGGCGCAGGCGGGCAGCCTGGGTCGCGTCGGTGATCAGCCGGTTTTGCAGAAACTGGGGGTAGGCCTTGCCGATGTTCACCTTGCTCACCAGGGTTGTCAGATACACCGGGGTCATCCAGGACGGAACTGCGGTGACGCCATCGCGGTAGCGCACGCTGAAGTTACCCAGCGGCAAGCCCGACAGATTCTGCAACGCCAGTTCAACCAGGGACAGGGTCAGGGTCTGTTCATGCTCCGGTGCCACGAACGTGCCCCAGACCACCACGCTGGTGTCGGTGAGTTCCACATCCTGCAATGCGAACCTCTTGTCCGGTGCCAGATGGATGGCGTCGTTCAACTTTTCCAGGGTGAATGCCTGAATGCCCGGCACCTCGGTCTGGAAGGTCTTCCCGGCGTTCTGTTGCTGCACGGCGACCAGATCCAGCAGATGCCGGCTGTAGCGAGCCTGATCGGCGGGCGCAGCGCTGGCCAGCCATGCCGGCAACGATTGCTCGACGCGGACGATGGCGGGTGAAGGATGGGGGGCGACGCTGTCGTCATCGCGACGGGAGCGCGATATCCCGCGCCCGGTACGCTGGAAGAAGTCGATGTCACCAATCGCCTGGGCTTCCAGCGCAATCAGCGCGCAGGCCTGGTGAGCGAAAAAATTGCCCTGGGGTTCGAACAGCCGCCACTTCACATGGATGTCGCCAACGCCGCCTGCCACGGGCCAGTGCAGTGATTGTTGCAGCTCGGCGAAGCTGTCGAAACGCTGGAAACCTCGGGGTAGCGAATGGCTGATGATCAGGGTGCGCGGGCCGACGGTTCCGACCAGCACGACCGTGTCGAGAATGTTGAGGTGGCGGCGGGTGGATGCTTCATCCAGGTCCAGATCAATCAGGCAGGCGCGGGTCTGATAGGGGTCAGTGGGAGCGCGCAGGCGTTTGTCCGGTTGATTGAACACGGCACGCGCCATGGCACGCTGATCGGCGTCCCAGCCGTTGTCGTCGCTGACGTTCCACAGCTGCTGCAACGACTGCGAGAGCTGATGCCAGCGCGGCACGGAGGGGCTGACGATATCGTTCCAGTACTCGATCTGTTGCTCCTCATAGGCCTTGAACAACAGCGGGGCGAGTTCGTTGAGCAGGGCGCCGATGGCCTCGATCTTCACGGGCAACTGGATACCCGATTCCTGGGTCAGAAAGTGTTCGCCGCCGATGAAGGTGACCGCTGTGCCCGACAGGCTCAGGCGGACCAGCGCATCGGTCAGCGATTCGATCTGGTAAGGCCCGACCTCGATCCCGTCGTCATCGACCAGCCAGGTCGGGGTGGCAATCAGCGCCAGCGCCGGGTCGATAGTCACCGGCGGATCCATCCCGGCGAGAGCGGGGCGCAGGGCCCCTGAGGCGACTTCGGTGAGCGAGGGGCCGCTGACCAATTGTGTAAGTACATCGACAGCGCTGGGGGCGGTGCTTTCGGGCATGACCAAATCCTTGTCTGACGTTGGCGGCCTGCGGTGTGCAGTGCCGGACAAGGGCGAAGGTAGGGCGCTGGTCAGGACGTCGGGTGGTACATAGATATCGCCGGCAAAAAAAGACCCGCAACGGCGCGGGTCTTGGGTTCAGCGGCGGCTCAGGTGCCGGACTTGATCTTGGTCCAGGCCCGGGTGCGTGCGCGCTCGGCATCCCGCGGCAGCGGTTGCAGGGTGTAGAGCGTGCCCATTGCCGCATCGGTCGGGTACAGATTGGGGTTGTTACGGATCGCCTGATCGACCAGTTGCGTGGCGTCCTTGTTCGGGTTCGGGTAACCGACAAAGTCGCTGACTGGCGCAATCACCGCCGGTTGCAGCAGGTAGTTGATGAAGGTGTAGGCGTCCTCCGGGTTCTTCGCGCCCTTGGGAATGGCGAGCATGTCGAACCAGATCGGTGCGCCTTCCTTGGGCAGGCGCATGTCGACCACGACACCGTTCTTCGCTTCTTTGGCGCGGTTGGCCGCCTGCGAGAAACTGCCGGAGTAACCGACCGCGACGCAGATGTCACCGTTGGCGATATCGGCCATGTATTTGGAGGAGTGGAAGTAGGTGATGTACGGCCGGATCTTCATCAGCAGCGCTTCAGCTTTCGCATAGTCCGCCGGGTTTTTGCTGTTGGGGTCCAGACCCAGGTGTTGCAGGGCCAGCGGCAGGATCTCCGACGGCGAGTCGAGCAGGGCGACGCCGCACTGCTTGAGCTTGCTGATGTTGTCTTCGTTGAAGATCAGGTCCCAGCTGTCCACCGGCGCGTTATCGCCCAGCGCGGCCTTGACCTTGGCCGGGTTGAAGCCGATCAGGATCGTGCCGTACATGTACGGCACGGCGAACTGGTTGCCCGGGTCGTTGGCCTCGATCAGCTTCATCAGTTTCGGATCGAGGTGATTCCAGTTCGGCAGCTTGCTGCGATCCAGCGGCTGAAATACGCCGGCCTCGATCTGCTTGGCGAGGAACACGTTGGACGGCACCACTACGTCATAGCCGGAGTTGCCGGTCAGCAGCTTGGCTTCCAGCGCTTCGTTGGTGTCGAAGATGTCGTAGACCAGTCTGGTCTGGGTGTTCTGTGCCTTGAAGTCTTCCAGCGCCTTGGGCGTGATGTAGTCGAACCAGTTGTAGACGCGCAGGGTGCGTTCTTCGGCGTGGGCGCCGACGCTGAGCAGCGCCGCGCACAGGGCTGGCGCAATGCAGTGCTTGAGTCGGCTCATTGTGCAAAACCTTCCAGCACGTTCACTGCGTTGATGCCGATTTCTTCCACCGCGTAGCCACCTTCCATGACGAACAGCGTCGGTTTGCCGAGGGCGGCGATGCGCTTGCCCATGGCCAGGTAATCCGGGCTGTCGAGTTTGAACTGCGAGATCGGATCGTCCTTGAACGTGTCGACGCCCAGCGACACGACAATGATGTCGGCGCCGTAGCTGTCGATCTCGTTGCAGGCCTGTTCCAGCGCCGCGCTCCAGGTGTCCCAGCCGGAACCGGCCGGCAGCGGATAGTTGAAGTTGAAGCCTTCACCGGCACCTTCACCGCGTTCATCTTCGTAGCCGAGGAAGAACGGAAACTCGGCTTCCGGGTGGCCGTGGATCGAGGTGAACAGCACGTCGCTGCGCTCGTAGAAAATCGACTGAGTGCCGTTGCCGTGGTGATAGTCGACGTCGAGGATCGCGACTTTCCTGTGGCCGGCATCGAGAAATGCCTGGGCGGCGATGGCGGCGTTGTTGAGGTAGCAATAACCGCCCATCAAATCGCCGGCGGCGTGGTGTCCCGGTGGCCGGCACAGGGCGAAGGCGCTGTGCGCGCCGCGCTGGATTTCGGCCTGGGCGGTGAGGGCGACTTGTGCTGCGCTGTAGGCTGCTTGCCAGGTGCCGGCGGTGATTGGCGCGCCGCCGTCGAAGCTGTAGTAACCGAGCTGGCCGTGCAGGCTGGTCGGTTTGATCTGCCGCAGGGTGCGCGCTGGCCAGGTGTAGGGCAGCAGGTCGCCGTCAGTGTTGAATTCGGTCCAGCGCGCCCATGCGCCTTTGAAGAAATCGAGGTAGTCGCGGCTGTGAATCCGCGCGATCGGCTCCAGGCCAAAATCCTTCGGCGCTTCCACCGGGCCGAGATTCTGATTCTTGACCCGTTGCAGCACGTGGTCGGCGCGCGACGGCATCTCGAAGCACGGCTTGAGCTGGCCATCGATGAGTTCGCAGCGGCCGTGGTGCAGGTGGTGATCGTCCGAGTAGATCGTCAGCATTTGTTGTTCTCCGCAGGGGGCTGATTCGGTTGCCCCCAGTGTTGCGGCGCGCGGCGAATCGGAGAACGGCAGGAAAGGCCAAAAGGGGATCGATATGGCCAAAAACTCTGACCGCAATTCGCCCCTCCTCTCAATGCAGTCAAGCTCCGATTCAGCCATGCAATGCGTCCTTGTGGGAGCGGGCTTGCTCGCGAATACGGTATGTCAGATGCAATGATGGCGACTGACACTGCGCATTCGCGAGCCACATTAAAAACTCAGAAAATTATGCGCAGCTAATCATGGTTGATAAGTTGGAAATGATCTTGAAGTTTGGTTTTTAACAGTGAGTGAGAAGTTTTTAAGTCGGTCTATAATGATTTTTTATTATTGTATTTAGTTGGCTTAAGGCATGACGCATGCCAATTTTAAAGTTGAAAACATGCGCGGTCTACTGTCAGAAATTACAGGTTTCTCTCGAATTCAATACCGTTTGTCGCATATTTTTATTTATATATTTGTTTTTTGACAGCCTGATAAGTTGGGTCTAGGTTGCCAAATGCTTACCTCTGGCTGTTTGAGGGTAGAGGTGGGCTATTCCTATGAACATTGACTTGATGATTTGCAAAAGGAGATTTGTATGAGTACTTCAAAGTTTGAAAAATATTCGCCGGAGTTCTTTCGGGGCATCAAAAAGGCAACCGAAGGTCAATTCGACATTAAAATTAACGGTAAAAAGCATTCCCTTCCGGTCAGTCATGCCGAAATACGCGAAAAAGACATTGTTCTGAGATTCGATCTGAGTGGGGGGAATCCTGAAGTTAACCACCTTATTTCAATAATTATTGAGAAGCAGTATTTGAATAAAAAAGTGGAATTTACCGGGGGAGGTAAGCCCGTTTATTTCCTGTTTCAGAATGCCAAGCAAGAGTGGTTGGCGGAAAAAGGCTGGATTCATGTGGATTGGCAAGAGAACAGCAAGAAAATCACTGGGCTGGTGGACGATGTGGAAAGCGGCCGGCCTGGTGACTCCAAACTGGAGCAAGGTAAATTTGAAGTAACCTTAGCTTGATTGTTAAACCTTCCTGCGTGAGTTTTGCAGGAAGGTTTATTGATGCTCCGAATCGCATTTTCAAGTTTTTATCAGATCAGTTCGCCACACAGGTCGAATTCGATCAGTCGGCTCACGTCAGCCGACTCCAGTCTGGGAGCTGCCCAAGCCAGCGATCTTTTGATCTTCAGGGTCTGTACTGACTCGGCGCAACACCGCTCCAGCGCACGAACGCATGGCGGAAGCTCGCGGTCTCGCTGAAACCCAGCGTTTCGGCAATCCGGTAGATCGGCAACTGATCCTCACACAGCATCTGCTTGGCCCGCTCGAAGCGCAGTTCGTCGAGCAGTTCCTGATAGCTGCTGCCCATGTCCTTCAAATGGCGGCGCAAGGTGCGCGGCGAACATTTCATCTGCTGGGCCAGTCCCTCAAGCCCCGGTGCGGCATTGAGCTGGGCGCTGAGCAACTGGCGAATCCGCCCGAGCCACGCCTGCCGTCCGGTGAACTCGATGTTCTGTTTGCGGCAGCGTTCGGCCATGGCCTGGTGGGTGATGCTGTCGGCCAGTGGCAACGGTTGATCGAGCCAGCGCCGGTCGAAGGCGAAGGCGTTGTCCTTGGCGGCGAAATGCAGTGGGCTGTTGAAGTGCTCGGCATAGCTGTCGCGATAATCCGGCGCGGCATGTTCAAAACGTGTCGCCCGCAACGGCAGCGGATGCCCGAGCAAGTCGTCGCAGATGACCTTCAATGACACCAGGCAGAATTCCGCGTTGAACACCGCCATCGACGGACTCTCGCGGTAATCGGCGGCGACGAACCAGACCTGCTCGCCATCGTCTTCCAGGCTCAGTTCGAAAAGTGTTCCCAGCAGCGCCGGATAGCGAATCGCCAGACGTAAAGCGTCACCTAAGGTGGCACTGGTGAGCAGCGCGTAACCGAGGATGCCGTAGCAGGACACGTGCATCCGCCGCCCCAGTTCCAGGCCAATGTCATGCTTGAGCGCGACGGCGTTGGCGCAGACCTGCATCTCCTGATTGGTGGTGATGCGCGTGTCGGCACGGGCCAGATCTGCCGTGCTGATGCCGCTGCCGGCCAACAGCGCGTCGCTCGACAAGCCTTCAGCCTTGAAGGTGTTGAGCACCAGCGAGACGGCGTTGAGCGTGGTGAGGTGGGAGTGCAGCATAAGATCTTCCAGCCTGGGGATGCTGGAAACGGCAGCAAGTTATATGCCGTACGCGGATCAAACTGTACGAGGGCTGCTGTGGGGGGGGGGGGGGGGGGGGGGGGGGGGGGGGGGGGGGGGGGGCCCCCCCCCCCCCCCCCCCCCCCGCTCCCACAGTGGTTCTATGGTGTTTGCAAGTTCGATGCTTAAGGCATAATCCGCCCCAATTCCAACAACAAGGATGCCTTCGAAGTGAGCTCAGTCAACAAGTCGATATTGTTGGTCGATGACGACCAGGAAATACGCGAGTTGCTGGAAACCTACCTGACCCGCGCCGGGTTCCAGGTGCGGGCCACAGCCGATGGCGCCAGTTTTCGCCAGGCACTCAACGAGGCGCCCAGCGATCTGGTGATCCTCGATGTGATGCTGCCCGACGAAGACGGTTTCAGCCTGTGCCGCTGGGTGCGCCAGCATCCGCGTCAGGCGCAGGTGCCGATCATCATGCTGACCGCCAGTTCCGACGAAGCCGACCGCGTGATCGGGCTGGAGCTCGGCGCTGATGACTACCTCGGCAAACCCTTCAGTCCCCGCGAGCTGCAAGCCCGAATCAAGGCGTTGTTGCGACGTGCGCAGTTCGGTCAGGAGCGCAGCGGCAGCGACGTGCTGGCGTTCGACGAGTGGCGGCTGGACATGGTCAGCCATCGACTGTTCCACACCGACGGCGAAGAAGTGATTCTCTCGGGCGCCGACTTCGCGCTGCTGAAGTTGTTTCTCGATCATCCGCAGGAAATCCTCGACCGCGACACCATCGGCAACGCCACCCGTGGCCGCGACCTGATGCCGCTCGACCGGATTGTCGACATGGCCGTCAGCCGCTTGCGCCAACGTCTGCGCGACACGGAAAAACCGCCGCGACTGATCCGCACCGTGCGCGGCAGCGGCTACCAACTGGCAGCCAATGTGGTTGCCGGCAATGGTCACTGAGTCGCTGCGCCAGCTCGCCAGCAAAGTCCCGGTGCCGCGTTCGCTGCTCGGGCGGATGCTGCTGTTGACCCTGTTGGCGGTGCTGTTCGCGCAGACGTTGTCGAGCGTGATCTGGGTCTCGCAACTGCGCGCGACCCAGCTCGAAGGCCTGGTCACCAGCGCCCGCAGCCTCGCCCATTCGATGACCGCCAGCGTCAGTTATTTTCGCTCGTTGCCGGTGGCGTACCGGCCGCTGGTGCTAGACCAGTTGCGCAGCATGGGCGGCACCCGTTTTGTGGTGACGCTCAACGACAAACCGCTGGGTATGGACGTGCTGCCGATCACCCCGCGCAAGGCTGCGGTGATCGAGGCAGTGGACGAAGTGCTGCGTCAGTCGCTGGGCCATGACACTGATATCTCGGTGACCTTCGTCAGCCCCGAGGATCTGCGGATCTTCAATGCCGGGCTGAAACTCGATGAGCTGCCGCGCTCCTGGGCGCATTACGCGTTGACCCTGGAACCGGTGAATCCGCCGGTGCTGGTGACGCAGATTCAGATGGCGCCGGGCGAATGGCTGTACATCGCGTCGTTGTTGCCCGAGCCCTACACCAGCCTCGAAGAGCAAGGCCTGCCGGCGCAGCAGGTGTGGTTCATCGTCCTTACCAGCGGCTTTTTGCTGCTGTTCATCGGCCTGTTGGTGCACTGGCAGAGCCGGCCGCTCAAGCGACTGGCGCGGGCCGCGCGGGATCTGTCGCTGGGCGCCGATGTCGAGCCGGTGGCCGAGGGTGGCGGCAGTGAAGTGGTGGAAGTGGGCCGTGCATTCAACACCATGCGCGAGCGCATCAGCCGTTACCTGACCGAACGCAGCCAGTTGTTCAGCGCGATTTCCCATGACCTGCGCACGCCGATCACCCGTCTGCGCCTGCGCGTCGAACTGCTCGAAGACGAGAAGCTGCAAGCCAAGTTCGGTCGCGATCTGGATGAGTTGGAGCTGCTGGTCAAAGGCGCACTGCAATGCGTGAAAGACACCGACATCCACGAGAACATCGAGCCGGTGGATCTCAATCATGTGCTCGATTGTCTGGTGGAGCCGTATCTGGCGCCCAACGGCAATGGCCGTGTGACCCAGCAAGGCAAGGCGCTGGCGGCGTATCCGGGCAAGCCTCTGGCGTTGAAGCGCTGCATCGGCAACCTGATCGACAATGCGTTGAAGTACGGGCAGAACGCGCATCTGCACATCGATGACGATGAGCGCGCGTTTGTCCTGCACGTCGACGATGAAGGCCCGGGTGTCCCGGAGCAGCGGTTGGAGCAGGTGTTCGAGCCGCACTTTCGCTTGGCCGGGCAGCAGCAGGGTTATGGGCTGGGCCTGGGCATTGCGCGCAACATCGCTCACAGCCATGGCGGTGAAGTGACGTTGCAGAATCTGCGTGAGGGTGGGTTGCGGGTGACGTTGCAGTTGCCGCGCAGTGTTGACTGATACCACCCCTGTGGCGAGGGAGCTTGCTCCCGCTGGACTGCGCAGCAGGCCGTCTTTTGGGTGCCGCTTCGCGCCACAGCGGGAGCAAGCTCCCTCGCCACAGGTTTCACTTCTGATCTATGTCACAGGCTGGTGACAAAACCCGCCCCCTTCGTTACAAGCCCACCGCGGCCCGTTGTTTAGACTCCCCGCAGTCATAACAACAAAAAAGGCCACCCATGGATCTTTTCCACCCAGGCTTCAGCAGTTGGCTGAACGCCCCTGCTCACCAGCAATGGCTCGCCGACGAAGGCCTGCGTCTGCTGGCATTCGCCAAGGCTTCCAGACTGCCCGAAGGTTTCGGCAACCTCGACGAGCGCGGCCGTTTGCCGGCGAGCGCGCAGGCCGAAACCATGAACACCGCGCGCATGACCCACAGTTTCGCCATGGCCCATATTCAGGGGCTGCCGGGGTTTGCCGAACTGGTCGATCACGGCATCGCGGCCCTGCGCGGGCCGCTGCGGGATGCGCTGCACGGCGGCTGGTTTGCGGTCGCCGAACATCGCGACGGCAACACCGGCAAGAACGCCTATCTGCATGCTTTCGTTGCGCTCGCGGCCAGTTCTGCGGTGGTTGCGCAACGTCCCGGCGCCCAGGCGCTGCTGGATGATGCGATCGATATCATCGACACCTATTTCTGGAGCGAAGAAGAGGGCGCGATGCGCGAATTCTTCAATCGCGACTGGCGCGAAGAAGAAGCCTATCGCGGCGCCAACAGCAACATGCACGCCACCGAAGCATTCCTCGCGCTGGCCGATGTCACCGAAGACCCGCGCTGGCTGGTGCGTGCGCAACGCATCGTCGAGCGAGTGATTCACGGTCACGCCGCCGCCAATGGCTACATGGTCATCGAACACTTCGATCGCGACTGGCAACCGCTGCGCGAGTACAACCACGACAATCCCGCCGATGGCTTCCGCCCTTACGGCACCACGCCGGGCCACGGTTTCGAGTGGGCGCGGCTGTTGCTGCACCTCGAAGCGGCGCGGGTCCAGGCCGGGATGCTCACGCCGGGCTGGCTGGCGACCGATGCGCAAAAACTCTTCGAACAGAACTGCCGAAACGGCTGGGACGTCGATGGCGCCCCGGGGATCGTCTACACCCTCGACTGGGACAACCAAGCCGTTGTGCGTCACCGTTTGCACTGGACCCATGCCGAGGCCAGCGCCGCCGCCAGTGCCTTGCTCAAACGCACTGGCGATCAGCAATACGAAATCTGGTACCGCCAGTTCTGGGAATTCTGCGAGATGTATTTCATCGATCGCTGCGACGGCAGCTGGCATCACGAACTCGATCCGCAGAACCGCCCGAGTGCCGATATCTGGGCCGGCAAGCCGGATCTGTATCACGCCTGGCAAGCAGTGCTGATTCCTCGTCTACCCTTGTCACCGAGTATGGCAACGGCTCTGGCGCAATTATCTCGGTCCGTTCCTGTGTAACCATGTGGTGACATTTGCGCGTCCCTTCGTTACCTGCGGGGGGAAACGCCCTGTTTAAACTCCTGTGCAGCGCAAGCACCAGACTTGCATGCATAACAACAAGAAAGGTACATCTCAGATGAATGCGATTTCTCGCCTCGCTACTGTCATTTCTGTCGCCTCCCTGTTCCCGCTCGCAATTCTGCCCCTCAGTGTGTCCGCTGCCGAATCCAAAGGTTCGGTCGAAGTCGTGCACTGGTGGACGTCCGGTGGCGAAAAAGCCGCTGTCGATGTGCTCAAGGCCCAAGTCGAAAAAGACGGCTTTACCTGGAAAGACGGCGCTGTCGCCGGCGGTGGCGGTGCCACGGCCATGACCGTACTGAAAAGTCGTGCGGTTGCCGGCAACCCGCCGGGCGTCGCCCAGATCAAAGGCCCGGACATTCAGGAATGGGCCTCCACCGGTCTGCTCGACACCGACGTCCTGAAAGACGTGGCCAAAGAAGAGAAGTGGGACAGCCTGCTCGACAAGAAAGTCTCCGATACCGTGAAGTACGACGGTGATTACGTGGCCGTACCGGTGAACATTCACCGGGTGAACTGGCTGTGGATCAACCCGGAAGTCTTCAAGAAAGCCGGCATCACCAAGAACCCGACCACCCTCGAAGAATTCTACGCCGCTGGCGACAAGCTCAAGGCTGCGGGCTTCATCCCGCTCGCCCACGGCGGTCAGCCTTGGCAGGACAGCACCGTGTTCGAAGCCGTGGTGCTCTCGGTCATGGGCGTTGATGGTTACAAGAAAGCCCTGGTCGATCTGGACAACAAAGCGCTGACAGGCCCCGAGATGGTCAAGGCGCTGACCGAGCTGAAGAAAGTCGCGACCTACATGGACCAGGACGGCAAAGGCCAGGACTGGAACCTGGAAGCGGCCAAAGTCATCAACGGCAAGGCCGGCATGCAGATCATGGGTGACTGGGCCAAGTCCGAGTGGACTGCCGCCAAGAAAGTCGCCGGCAAGGATTACGAGTGCGTAGCCTTCCCGGGTACCGACAAGGCGTTCACCTACAACATCGACTCCCTGGCGGTGTTCAAGCAGAAAGACAAAGGCACTGCGGCCGGTCAGCAGGACATCGCCAAAGTGGTGCTGGGTGAAAACTTCCAGAAAGTCTTCAGCATCAACAAAGGCTCGATCCCGGTGCGTAACGACATGTTGAACAACATGGACAAACTCGGTTTCGACTCCTGCGCGCAGACCGCTGCCAAGGACTTCCTGGCAGACGCCAAGACGGGCGGCCTGCAGCCGAGCATGGCGCACAACATGGCGACCACGCTGGCGGTGCAGGGCGCGTTCTTTGATGTGGTGACCAACTACATCAACGACCCGAAAGCCGATCCGGCCGATGCGGCCAAGAAGCTGGGCGCGGCGGTTCAGTCGGCCAAATAAGCATCAGCACCGCAGCCCCTGTGGGAGCGAGCTTGCTCGCGAAAGCGGAGTGTCAGGCAATCGCAATATCAACTGACAGGACGCCTTCGCGAGCAAGCTCGCTCCCACAAGGGGAAAGCGTGTGAATTTTCTACCCTCGTACTGGATTTCCCCATGAGTTCTGTTGCTGTGTTCAGCAAGGCCTCGCCGTTCGATGCACTGCAGCGCTGGCTACCGAAACTGGTGCTGGCGCCGAGCATGTTCATCGTGCTGGTGGGCTTCTATGGCTACATCCTGTGGACGTTCGTGCTGTCGTTCACCACCTCGACGTTTCTGCCCAACTACAAGTGGGCCGGGCTGGCGCAATACGCCCGGCTGTTCGACAACGATCGCTGGTGGGTCGCGAGCAAGAACCTCGCGGTGTTCGGTGGCATGTTCATTGGCATCACCCTGGTGATCGGCGTGCTGTTGGCGGTGTTCCTCGACCAGCGCATCCGTCGCGAAGGCTTTATCCGCACCATTTACCTGTACCCGATGGCGCTCTCGATGATCGTCACCGGTACCGCGTGGAAATGGCTGCTCAACCCGGGCATGGGCCTGGACAAATTGTTGCGTGACTGGGGCTGGGAAGGCTTCCGTCTGGACTGGCTGATCGACCCGGATCGCGTGGTGTACTGCCTGGTGATTGCCGCCGTGTGGCAAGCCTCGGGCTTCATCATGGCAATGTTCCTCGCCGGCCTGCGTGGCGTTGATCAGTCGATCATCCGTGCCGCGCAGATCGATGGCGCGAGCATGCCGACCATCTACTGGAAAGTCGTGCTGCCAAGCCTGCGTCCGGTGTTCTTCAGTGCGGTGATGATCCTCGCCCATATCGCGATCAAGAGCTTCGACCTGGTCGCGGCGATGACGGCCGGTGGCCCGGGTTATTCCTCCGACCTGCCGGCGATGTTCATGTATTCCTTCACCTTCAGTCGCGGCCAGATGGGCATGGGCTCGGCCAGTGCGATTCTGATGCTCGGTGCGATTCTCGCGATCATCGTGCCTTACCTGTACTCCGAGCTGAGGACCAAGCGTCATGACTAGTCTCGCTGCCAAACCCGCTTTCAGCCTGAGTCGCGTCGCGATCTACGCGGTGCTGATCCTCGCGGTCCTGCTGTACCTGATTCCGCTGGTGGTGATGCTGCTGACCAGCTTCAAGACCCCGGAAGACATCAGCACCGGCAACCTGCTGAGCTGGCCGACCGTGGTCAGCGGCATCGGCTGGGTCAAGGCCTGGGCCACGGTTGACGGTTACTTCTGGAACTCGATCAAGATCACCGTGCCGGCCGTGGTCATCTCCACCGCCATCGGCGCGCTGAACGGTTACGTGTTGTCGATGTGGCGCTTCCGTGGTTCGCAGCTGTTCTTCGGTCTGCTGCTGTTCGGCTGCTTCCTGCCGTTCCAGACCGTGCTGCTGCCAGCGTCGTTCACCCTCGGCAAGATGGGCCTGGCCAGCACCACGACGGGGCTGGTGTTCGTCCACATAGTCTATGGTCTGGCGTTTACTACGCTGTTCTTCCGTAACTACTACGTGAGTATTCCCGATGCGCTAGTCAAGGCTGCGCGTCTGGATGGCGCGGGTTTCTTCACGATTTTCCGGCGGATCATTCTGCCGATGTCGACCCCGATCATCATGGTCTGCCTGATCTGGCAGTTCACCCAGATCTGGAACGACTTCCTGTTCGGTGTGGTGTTCTCCAGCGGTGATTCGCAACCGATCACGGTGGCGCTGAACAACCTGGTCAACACCAGCACCGGGGCCAAGGAATACAACGTGGATATGGCAGCGGCGATGATCGCCGGCCTGCCGACCCTGCTGGTCTATGTGGTCGCAGGCAAGTATTTCGTGCGCGGGCTGACGGCCGGCGCAGTCAAGGGGTAATCATGGCAACGCTCGAACTTCGCAACGTCAACAAGACCTACGGTGCCGGCCTGCCGGACACCCTGAAGAACATCGAACTGTCGATCAAGGACGGTGAGTTCCTGATCCTCGTCGGCCCGTCGGGCTGCGGCAAGTCGACCCTGATGAACTGCATCGCCGGCCTCGAGACCATCACCGGCGGCGCGATCATGATCGGCGACCAGGACGTCAGCGGCATGAGCCCGAAGGATCGCGACATCGCCATGGTGTTCCAGTCCTACGCGCTGTACCCGACCATGAGCGTGCGCGAGAACATCGAGTTCGGTCTGAAGATCCGCAAGATGCCGCAGTCGGCAATCGACGAAGAAGTCGCACGCGTGGCCAAGCTGCTGCAGATCGAGCACCTGCTCAACCGCAAGCCGGGCCAGCTCTCCGGTGGTCAGCAACAGCGCGTGGCGATGGGCCGTGCGTTGGCGCGTCGGCCGAAGATCTATCTGTTCGATGAACCGCTGTCCAACCTCGACGCCAAGCTGCGCGTCGAGATGCGCACCGAAATGAAACTGATGCACCAGCGCCTGAAAACCACCACGGTCTACGTGACCCACGACCAGATCGAAGCGATGACCCTGGGCGACAAAGTGGCGGTGATGAAGGACGGGATCATCCAGCAGTTCGGCACGCCGAAAGAGATCTACAACGACCCGGCCAACCTGTTCGTGGCGAGCTTCATCGGTTCGCCACCGATGAACTTCATTCCGCTGCGCCTGCAGCGCAAGGACGGTCGTCTGCTGGCACTGCTCGACAGCGGCCAGGCCCGTTGCGAGTTGCCGATGAGCATGCAGGATGCAGGGCTGGAAGATCGCGAAGTGATCCTCGGCCTGCGCCCGGAACAGATCGTTCTGGCGAGCGGCGAGGGCAATGGCCTGCCGAGCATCAAGGCCGAAGTGCAGGTCACCGAACCGACCGGTCCGGACACCCTGGTGTTCGTCAACCTGAATGAAACCAAGGTCTGCTGCCGCCTGGCACCCGACGTGGCACCGCAGGTGGGCGAGACTCTGACACTGCAATTCGATCCGTCGAAAGTGTTGTTGTTCGATGCCAAGACTGGCGAGCGTCTGGGCGTTGCGGGTCAGGCGCAGACCGAAGCGCGGTCGGCGAACGTGGCGCAATTCAAGGGTCGCTGAAGATCAAAAATGTGGGAGCGGGCTTGCTCGCGAAAACGGAGTGTCAGGCAGCACATATGGCGACTGACATGACGCCTTCGCGAGCAAGCCCGCTCCCACAGGGGAAAAGTGGTGTTCGGCCTGTCGTTCGCCGCACTTTTTATGTAAACCACGTTGGAAAAAAACAGTTAATAACAATAAAGACGAGGATGTAGGGATGAAAAAGAAACACGTCAATGCCCGGTTGATCTGCCAAGTGTCAGCTGCGGCGGCATTGGTGCTGGCCGGCAATGCAATGGCTGCCGATGCATTCAGCTCCGATTCGAAATGGATGACCGGCGACTGGGGTGGCGAGCGGACCAAGCTGATCGAGCAAGGTATCGACATCAAGGCTGACTACGTTGGGGAAGTCGGTGGCAACCTGCATGGCGGCTACAACGACGACAAGACTGCGCGTTACGCTGACCAGTTCGGTCTGGGCGTGGCACTGGATCTGCAAAAACTCTGGGGCTGGGATAACACCCAGGCGAAGATCCAGCTGACCAACCGTAACGGCTACAACATCTCCAACGATCGCGTGGGCGATCCGCGTGCCGGCACTCTGTCGTCTTCGCAGGAAGTCTACGGTCGTGGCCACATGGTGCGTCTGACCCAGTTGTGGATTCAGCACCAGTTCTTCGACAACAAACTCGACGTCAAGGCCGGTTACTTCGGTGAAGGCGAAGACTTCAATACCTTCCCGTGCGACTTCCAGAACCTGGCGTTCTGCGGCTCGCAAGTGGGTAACTGGGCGACCAACATCTGGTACAACTGGCCCGTCAGCCAGGCCGCGATCCGCGTGAAGTACAACATCAACGACGAGCTCTACGCGCAGATCGGTGCGTACAACCAGAACCCGTCGCAACTGGAACACGGCAACGGCTTCAAGCTCAGCGGCAGCGGTACTGCCGGTACCGTATTGCCCGTCGAGCTGGTCTGGTCGCCGAAGGTCAACAGCCTGCCGGGCGAATACCGTATCGGTTACTACAAGAGCACGGCTGACGCCAACGACGTACTCAAAGACGCCAACGGCAACGACGCGGCAACCACCGGTGACGCTTACCGTGTACACAGCAGCAAACACGGCTACTGGTTCGTCGCGCAACAGCAACTCACCAGCCATAACGGTGATGCGTCTCGCGGTCTGAACATTGCGGCCAACGCGACCTTCCACGACAAGGACACCAACTTCATCGACAACTACCAGTCGGTGATGTTTGTCTACAAAGGCCCGTTCGACGCGCGTCCGAAGGATGACGTCGGCATCGGCGCGGCGCGTATCCACGTCAACGACGACGTGAAGAAAAACGCCGAACTGCTGAACGCTTCCAACGGTGTTTCGGACTACGACAATCCGGTGTTCTCGCCGATTCGTGATACCGAATACAACTACGAGATCAACTACGGCTTCCACGTCACCAACTGGCTGACGGTGCGTCCTAACCTGCAATACATCACTCACCCGGGTGGTGTTGATGCCGTGGACAACGCATTGGTCGCTGGCCTGAAAATTCAGTCGGTGTTCTAACGCGTCTGCGATAAGCTCCTCTCTATGTGCGCATATTTGCGGACAGCCAAGGCTGTCCGCTTTTTTTTGCGACACTCGTATACAAGGTTTGTGGCGTACCCATTTGTGGCGAGGGAGCTTGCTCCCGCTCGGCTGCGCAGCAGTCGTAAATCCTGATGATGAGGTTTAAATGACACACCGCAGTGAAAGGTTTCGGGGCCGCTTCGCAGCCCAGCGGGAGCAAGCTCCCTCGCCACAAGAGCAATGTGGATTGTTGAGTACCCCCATGATTTTCAGGACCGTGGCCAATGCATGAGCATCCGCTGCAACGCTTCTTCAAATCCCTGCGCGAACGACCGGTGTTTGCCTGGGAGCGCTATCAGATGCGCGATGTGCTGGTGATCGACCATCCGCTGTGTCAGGCGGTGTTCAGTCGGCAGGGCGCGCAGTTGCTGCACTTTCAGCCACGCGGGCAGAAACCGTGGTTGTGGTGTGCGGCGAAGTGGCCGCACGTTGGCGCCATTCGTGGCGGCGTGCCGGTGTGCTGGCCGTGGTATGGCCGCCATCCAAGCGAAAATGCCTGGCCATCGCATGGCTGGGCACGACTGCTCGACTGGAAGCTGCTCGACAGCAGCAGCGCCGAAGATGGCGTGCGCCTGCACTGGCAATTGCAGTTGTGCGACTGGCAGGTCGACCTGCACGCGCACCTCGGTGAACGCATGGAATTACGCCTGAGCACCGAGCATCAGGACGACATGCCGTGCCAGTTGAGCCAGGCTTTGCACGCTTACTGGCGTATTGGTGATGTTGGTGAGATAGCGCTGTCTGGCCTCGAAGGCGCGCAAGGTTACGACCAGTTGAGCCGCCAGTCCTGCCAGCAGGAAGGCGAGTTGCGCGTCGATGGTGGTTGTCAGCGGGTGTTCCAGCACGACGGCGAATTGCAGCTCAAGGATCACGCCTGGCAGCGCGAGTTGTGCATCGATACCGGTGACAGCGGTGACACCGTGGTCTGGCATCCCGGCTCGCGACCGCTGTTGGGCGTGAGTTGGGATGAAGTGACGGAGTTTGTCTGTGTCGAAGCGGCGGCGGGGGGCACCGACAGCCTGCATCTGGCGCCGGGGGAGAAGGCGCATTTGAGTTTGCAGGCGTGGGCTGCGGCCTAGATTTGTGGTGAGTCGGCTGACGCCTTCGCGAGCAAGCCCGCTCCCACAGTAGATGGCATTCCAATTGAAGGAACCCGATCACCTGTGGGAGCGGGCTTGCTCGCGAAGAGGCCGGATCAATCAGCCTAAATTCTGGATCAGTTGAACTCGTCACCCACCGGATACCGGCTCGCATTTAAGCTCTCTTTGATCTTGCGCAGATGCGGCTGGAAATCCACCCCACGGCGCAAGGTCATGCCGGTCGCCAGCACATCCAGCACGGTCAGCTGAATGATCCGCGAGGTCATCGGCATATAGATGTCGGTGTCTTCCGGCAGCGGAATGTTCAGACTCAGGGTACTGGCCTTGGCCAGCGGCGAATTCTCGGCGGTCAGGCCCAGCACCGAAGCACCGTTCTCCCGGGCGATGCGCGCCACCTCAACCAGCTCGCGGGTGCGGCCGGTGTAGGAAATGATCACGAACAGCTCACCGGTGTGCGCCACCGAAGCAATCATCCGCTGCATCAGCACATCCGCATGGGCGGTGACGGCGAGGTTGAAACGGAAGAACTTGTGCTGCGCATCCAGCGCCACCGGCGCCGAAGCACCGAGGCCGAAGAAGTGGATCTGCCGGGCCTGAATCAACAGGTCGACGGCGCGGCTGATCAGGTTCGGATCGAGCGCCTGACAAGCACTGTCGAGCGAGGCGATGGCGCTGCCGAAAATCTTCTGCGTGTAGGCCTCGGGATTGTCATCGGCCTCCACCGCACGGCTGACATACGCCGCGCCGCTGGCCAGGCTCTGCGCCAGTTGCAGCTTGAGTTCGGGGTAGCCGCTGACACCGAACGAACGGCAGAAACGGTTGACCGTCGGCTCGCTCACCTTTGCTGCCTGGGCGAGGGCGGCGATGCTGAAGCGGGTGGCCTGCTGCGGGTTGAGCAGGATCACCTCGGCGACTTTGCGTTCGGCCTTGTTCAGCTCTTCAAGGCGACTCTGGATCTGTTCCAGTAAATTTCGCACGCGGTCCATATGGAATTCCTAATTCACCTGCGCAAAGGTGCGCCGGGCTATGCAAATTGGGCCTTTGATATGGCCCGTAACGGTGGCCTATCCTACTGATGGCTCCGACCGACCACCACTCGGAATCTGTATTTTGCGAAAATGTTGTGGTTATTACTACATTTTCCCTTGAGTGATGCCTTGAAAAAAGGTATTTGTAGCTTAACTTGATAAAAGAACAAACATCATGCCTTCGATTACGGTTGAACCGTGCACCTTTGCCTTGTTCGGCGCTCTGGGCGATCTGGCCCTGCGCAAGCTGTTTCCTGCCCTTTATCACCTCGATGGCGCCGACCTGTTGCACGAAGACACGCGCATCATCGCGCTGGCGCGTGAACCTGGCTCCGAGCAGCAGCACATGGCGTTCATCGCCGCCGAATTGCGCCGTTACGTCGGCAAAGAGCTGGACCAGGCCGTGGCCGAGCGCTTTCTGGCGCGCCTGAGCTACCTGCACGTCGACTTCCTCAAGGCTGAAGACTATGTGGCGCTGGCCGAAGCCGCCGGCACCACGCAACGCATGATTGCCTACTTCGCCACACCGGCAGCGGTGTACGGCGCGATCTGCGAGAACCTGGCGAAAGTCGGTCTGGCGGAAAACACCCGTGTGGTGCTGGAAAAGCCGATCGGCTCCGATCTGGAATCCTCGCGCAAAGTGAACGACGCCGTGGCGCAGTTTTTCCCGGAGAACCGCACCTACCGCATCGACCACTACCTGGGCAAAGAGACCGTCCAGAACCTGATCGCCCTGCGTTTCGCCAACAGTCTGTTCGAAACCCAGTGGAACCAGAATTACATCTCCCACGTGGAAATCACCGTGGCCGAGAAGGTCGGCATCGAAGGCCGTTGGGGCTATTTCGACAAGGCCGGCCAACTGCGCGACATGATCCAGAATCACCTGTTGCAGCTGCTGTGCCTGATCGCCATGGACCCGCCGGCCGACCTGTCTGCCGACAGCATCCGTGATGAAAAGGTCAAAGTGCTCAAGGCGCTGGCACCGATCAGCCCAGAAGGCCTGACCACTCAGGTGGTGCGCGGCCAGTACATCGCCGGCCACAGCGAAGGCAAATCCGTTCCGGGTTACCTCGAAGAACCGAATTCCAACACCCAAAGCGACACCGAAACCTTCGTCGCCCTGCGTGCCGACATCCGCAACTGGCGCTGGGCCGGCGTGCCGTTCTACCTGCGTACCGGCAAGCGCATGCCACAGAAGCTGTCGCAGATTGTCATCCACTTCAAGGAACCGTCGCACTACATCTTTGCGCCGGAACAGCGCCTGCAGATCAGCAACAAACTGATCATCCGTCTGCAACCGGACGAAGGCATTTCCTTGCGTGTGATGACCAAGGAGCAGGGCCTGGACAAGGGCATGCAACTGCGCAGCGGTCCGCTGCAACTGAATTTCTCCGACACCTGGCGCAGCGCACGGATCCCCGATGCCTACGAGCGGTTGTTGCTGGAAGTGATGAACGGCAATCAGAACCTGTTTGTCCGTAAAGATGAAATCGAAGCCGCGTGGAAGTGGTGTGACCAGTTGATCGCCGGCTGGAAAAAATCCGGTGACGCGCCCAAGCCGTATGCGGCCGGGTCGTGGGGGCCGATGAGCTCGATTGCACTGATCACGCGGGACGGGAGGTCGTGGTATGGCGATATCTGATGTGAAACTGCCTGCGGGCGTGCACGCTCACCCATTCAAGAGCCCGGTGCTGTTGGCTGAAGGTCTGGCGCTGAACGTCGCCAAGCAACTGAGCGATGCCATCGCTGCACGCGGCAACGCGGTGCTGGTGGTCTCTGGCGGTCGCAGTCCGGTGGCGTTTTTCCAGCACCTGGCCAAGCAGGAGCTGGACTGGTCGAAGGTCGTCGTGACCCTTGCCGACGAGCGCTGGGTGCCGGTGGAGCATGCCGACAGCAATGCCGGCCTGCTCAAGCAGTATCTGCTCAAGGGCCCGGCGGCCAAGGCGCAGTTCCTCAGCCTTTACAGCGCGGCGGCCAACGTCGAGCAGGCTGCGGAACAGGCCGACCGTCTGCTCGCGGAATTGCCGCCGATCGACGTGCTGGTGCTGGGCATGGGGGATGACGGTCACACCGCGTCGTTGTTCCCCGACAGCCCGAACCTGACCGAAGCCTTGCAGATCGACGGCACTCGTCGCTGCTGGCCGATGCTGGCGCCGAGCGTGCCGCGTCAACGCCTGACCATGAGCCGCGCGCTGCTGGCTTCGGCAAAGCACAAGATTCTGTCGATTTCCGGTCAGTCGAAACTGACCACCCTGAATGCCGCGCTGGCATCCGACGACGTCGCGGCCATGCCGGTACGCGCGTTTCTGCAACCTACGTTAGAGATTTACTGGTGCCCATGAGCCAAGGATCAGCCGCTATGAAAAATCCATCCCCGACCGTTTCCATGGCGGACAAAGTTGCCCTGATCGACAGCCTCTGCGCCAAGGCGCGGATCCTGCCAGTGATCACCATCGCCCGTGAACAGGACGTGCTGCCATTGGCCGACGCGCTGGCGGCCGGTGGCCTCACCGCGCTGGAAGTGACCCTGCGCTCGCAGTTCGGGCTCAAGGCGATTCAGATCCTGCGTGAGCAGCGTCCGGAGCTGGTGACCGGTGCCGGCACCGTACTGGATCGCAACATGCTCGCGGCGGCGGAAGCGGCGGGTTCGCAGTTCATCGTCACCCCGGGCATCACCCGTGACCTGCTCGAAGCCAGCGTCGACAGCCCGATTCCGCTGTTGCCCGGCATCAGCAACGCCTCCGGCATCATGGAAGGCTATGGCCTGGGTTACCGCCGCTTCAAGCTGTTCCCGGCGGAAGTCAGCGGCGGCGTGGCAGCCATCAAGGCCCTCGGCGGCCCGTTCGGCGAAGTGAAATTCTGCCCGACCGGTGGCGTCGGCCCGGCCAACATCAAGAGTTACATGGCGCTGAAAAACGTCATGTGCGTGGGCGGCAGCTGGATGCTCGATCCCGAGTGGATCAAGAACGGCGATTGGGCGCGCATTCAGGAATGCACCGCCGAGGCCCTGGCGCTGCTGGACTAAACGTTTTACCTGACACTTCGTTGTGTGTTCTACGGCTTTACGGTGCGCTTGGTCGGTGCACCGTTTTTTTTTGCCCCGAGAAATGGCGCGATACATAGTTACCGCACTGCGGCGCTCGTGCGCCGTTAATCTGCGTTCTCTTATGGAAGAGAGAACGCGTCATGGAACGAGATACTTCAACCGCACCGTCATCATCGATCTATCAGTTGGCCCCCGAACAGATCGCCGGGCCGTATTTCCGCAATCCAAAACTACTGCGTCGCAACATCAGCGAAGGCGCCGAAGGGCTGCCCTTGCTGTTGCGCCTGAGCATCGTCGACGCGATGACCGGCGAGCCGGTGAGCGGGGCGCTGGTGGACATCTGGCACTGCAATGCACGGGGCGCCTATTCGGGTTGGAGCCGGATCAATCCGGATCAGGAGGTCGATTCCGATGCCATCGGCTCAGTGCCGCGTACCGACGATGACACCTACCTGCGCGGCAGCCAGTTCTGCGATCAACAGGGACGGGCACGATTCACCACGATCTATCCGGGGTTCTATGCCGGGCGAGCGCTGCACATTCATGTGGCAGTGCGCATTGTCGCCGGCACTGAATATCTGGCGGAGCGCAACGTGGCCTGGGTCGGCCAGCTGTATTTCCCCGAAGTGGTGTCACGCTCGGTGCTCAATGCCCGGGACTATCGCGGGCGTGCCTCGGCCCCCTTGAACAACGCCGATGACAGCTACTACAGCAACATGGGCGGCGAAGATTCGACGCTGACCGTGTGGCCGATCGGCCGAGACTCTCACGAGGACGGTTTCTTCGGCCACCTGACCATCGGCATCGACACCTTTGCCGCCTCGTCGCAGATCAAACCCGAGGACTTCGACAAGTACACCGTGTGAGCGATCAGCGCAGTTCGTTGAGCGCGCGGGTCAGCAACTGCATGTCATCGGCGGTGGTGGTCAGTCCCGGGGTGATGCGGATGTTCGGCCCGCTCGCTGCGCCGTTGCGCACCACAGTGAACAGGTTGTACTCGTCGAGCAGTCGCGCGGCCATCACCTGTTGATCGGCGTGACGGGTGAAGCGCATCGAGGTGATCCCGCAATACAGGCGCGGATCGTCCGGGGTCATGACCTCGATCCCTGGCAAGTGCCGCACCGCGCTGACCCACAGGTTGCGCAGGTAATTGAGCCGTGCGCCTTTGGCTGCGGCGCCACCGAGTGAACGGTGCTCCTCGAATACCAGCGGCAGGGTCATCAGTGCCGGAATGTTCGGCGTGCTGTACGGCGTGCGCGCGCGGATATCGCTGATGGGGAAGTGCATTTCGCCCATGTCCGGGTCGATGTCGGCCAGACGCTGTGGCGCGATATACAGAAAGCCCAGGGTCAGCGGTGCGCCGATCCACTTGTGCAGGTTGAAGCCGGCGAAGGCGATGCCCATTGCTTCGAGATTGAAGTCGATCTGGCCGAGGGCGTGAGCGCCGTCGAGGATGATGTCCACGCCATGTTGTTTCGCCAGCGCGGCGATGGCCTGCACCGGCATCACCAGCCCGGTGCGGTGGGTGACGTGGGTCAGGGCCATCAGTTTGAGTTTCGGATAGCGGATGAAGGTTTCGCGGTAGCTGTCCAGCAGACTGTCGAAACTGGCCGGATGCGCATGGTTGATCTCGATCACATCGACGCCGCGATGCCGCGCCAGCCAGCGCATGGCGCCTTTGACGGTGTCGTATTCCAGGTCGCTGATCAGCACCTGATCGCCGGGTAGCAGGCGATTGTAATTACGGATCAGCGACTGCAGCGCATCGCTGGCGTTGCGGGTGAAGGCCACGCTCTGCGCGCGCACGCCGATCAACTCGGCCAGTTGCGCACGGATGTCGAGGCTGTCGTACTGTTCAAAACGTTGGCGCACATACACCGAGTTGCTGGTGTTGATCATTTCGATGTTGCGCTGGTAGTCCTCGATCACCGTGCGCGACATGCGTCCGAAGTAACCGTTCTCCAGGTTCAGCGGGCCGGTTTGCGCTTCGTAGCGATCGGCGAAGGTTTGCCAGAAAGCTTCGTCACGGGCGCGGCGGGTGTTGTCAGGCATGGTCGAGGCTCTAGGAGGAGGGCGCTTCAGTGGCGCGGGGCAGGTTTGCCGTGTTTGGCGCGTAGCGGCTCGAGCAGGTCCGACAGGCCGTTATGGTCGATTTCCTGCATCAGCGCCAGCAGTCCGCCGAGTTCGCCGTGAGGAAAGCCTTCGCGGGCAAACCAGTTCAGGTAAGGCCCTGGCAGGTCGGCAATGATCCGGCCCTTGTACTTGCCGAAGGGCATTTCACGGGTGATCAGTAGTTCAAGCTTTTCAGGATTCATCAGTGGCAATCATCTGGGTTCGAAACAGTCAGGAAAATACAGGCATTCTGCATGCAGGCCAAATGACAGTTCATGCAAATAACCGTGATACAGATAGTTCAACTATCTTTAAGTTATTGATTTTTAAGTGATATTTATTTTTGAAAAAGCTGGCACGCACACTGCAATAACCCTTGCATCTTCAACCAACCGCAAGGAATTGAAAAATGACTGACATGAATAAAGAAGCCATCTCTGTACTGAACGACCTGATCGAAACCTGCAAAGACGGTCAGGAAGGGTTCAAGACTTGCGCTGAAGACATCAAGCATCCAGAACTGAAAACCCTGTTCGTGACCCGTTCTGCCGATTGCGCGACTGCCGCCGCTGAACTGCAGGCTGAAGTACGTAAACTGGGCGGTGATCCGGAAACTTCCACCAGCGTCAGCGGTGACCTGCACCGTCGCTGGGTCGACGTCAAAGCCATGTTCACCGGCAAAGACGAAGAAGCGGTGCTCAACGAAGCCGAGCGCGGTGAAGACCATGCGCTGAAGGCTTATCGTGAAGCCATCGAGAAAATCAACAAGCACAGCCTGGTGGGTATTCGTGACCTGGTTGAGCGTCAGTACCACGGCGTACAACGCAATCACGACCAAGTGAAAGCCCTGCGTAACCAGGCTCGCGCTCGTTCGTAAGCCACGCTGAAAAAACTGTGGGAGCGGGCTTGCTCGCGAAAGCGCTGTGTCATGCAACGATGATGTTGCTGACATAACCGCTTCGCGAGCAAGCCCGCTCCCACTTTTGTTTTTGTGTACCTGATGATCAGCCGATGCTGATCGCCGGCAACGTCGGCAAGGTCACGGTCTGTTGTTTACGCGGCGCCAGAATTTCGGCCTCGCCATCCACTACCAGTTCATCACGCTGGTTGAACACGCGAGTGGCGATGCGTACGCGAAACTTCGGCAGCTTCTCGAGGATTTCCAGGCGCACGGTCAGGGTGTCGCCAATTTTCACTGGCTTCTGAAAGCTCATCTGCTGACCGATGTAGATGGTGCCCGGCCCAGGCAGTTCGCACGCCACGGCAGCGCTGATCAGCGCACCGCTGAACATGCCGTGGGCGATACGCTCCTTGAACATGCTGGCCGCGGCGAACTCGGCATCCAGGTGCACCGGGTTGTGGTCGCCCGACATCGCGGCGAACAGCTGAATGTCGCGCTCTTCGACGGTCTTGCTATAGCTGGCGGTCTGGCCGACTTCGAGGGCTTCGTAAGGGATGTTGGTAACCTGGGTCATCGGTCTTGATTCCTGTGACGGATTAAAGTGAATCCACAAAAAATTATTCGCTGCGTTGAGGGCGACGATGGCTCAGCGCCTGGTCGATCCAGGCCAGCACATCGGCAATCACTTCGTCGCGATTGGTTTCATTGAACAATTCGTGCCGCGCCTGCGGGTAGATCTGCAGTTGCAGGTTCTGGCTGCCGGCCGAGCGCAACGCCTCGGCCAGATCTGTCAGACGCTTGCCTTCGCTTACCGGATCACATTCACCGCCGATTACCAGCAGCGGCAGGCCCGGGTCGATCTGGGCGAGATTGGACGCTTTGCTGATCTGCTGCAAGCCACCGAGCAAGTCGATCCATAACTGATTGGTGCAGCGAAAGCCGCACAGCGGATCGGCGACGTACTTGTCGACCTCGACCGGGTCGCGGCTCAGCCAGTCGAACGGCGTGCGCGCCGGTTTGAATTTTTTGTTGAACGAACCGAATGACAACCACTCGATCAGCGCACTGCGGCCCTTGCCACCCTGACGCAGTTTCTCGAAGCGGGCGATCTGCCGCGCCGCACCGTACAACGCCACTGGCTGGAAATTCGAGCCGCTGAGAATCGCCCCGTGCAGGCTGGCGCTGTGATGCAGCAGGTAACCCTGAGCGATGTAGCTGCCCATGCTGTGTCCGAGCAGAATGATCGGCACGTCGGGATGCTGCTGGCCGATATGCTGATTGAGGCTGGCCAGGTCGCCAATCACCTTGCACCAGCCGTCGTCATCGGCGAAATGCCCGAGCGTCCCGTGTTCGGCGGTTTTGCCATGGCCACGCAAGTCCGGGGCGTATACCCCGTAGCCTTGCTCGCAGAACGCATTCGCCAGTCGCTCGTAGCGAGCACTGTGTTCGGCCATGCCGTGGGCCAGCAGGATCACCGCTTTCAATGGTGCGGATGGCAGCCACTGGTTGACGTACAGGCGGCTGCGGTCACTCGCGTCCAGCCAGAAGGCGTGGTGGATCATGGCAATTCCTTTTATCGAGCGGTAACGGCCCGCAGTCGTAGCATTGTATAGCGCGTCCGATCAGCTCACGCCACGGCAGGAAGATTCATACGATCAATGTCGCCATCGCCCATATTTGCCTCACCGGCCATAGCTGCTAGTGTCCGTGAAGCTCCGCTTTTTGCTTTCTGCCCTTTAGGGGGCAGCGCGAAACCACAGAAAAGCGGCTCCCGGAACGATTCAGGTAAAGAGGACAAGAACAATGCAACCTGATTTCTGGAATGACAAACGCCCCGCCGGCGTACCACTGGACATCGACATGGGCGAGTTCAAGTCGGTGATCGAGGTGTTTGAGCGTTCCTGCAAGAAGTTCGCGGACCGTCCGGCCTTCAGCAACATGGGCGTGACCCTGACCTACGCGGAACTCGAGCGCCAAAGCGCGGCATTCGCCGGTTACCTGCAAGCCCACACCGATCTGGTGCCGGGGGATCGCATCGCGGTGCAGATGCCCAATGTGCTGCAGTATCCGATTGCCGTGTTTGGCGCCTTGCGCGCCGGGCTGATCGTAGTCAATACCAACCCGCTGTACACCGCGCGCGAGATGCGCCACCAGTTCAAGGACTCCGGTGCCCGCGCGCTGGTGTACCTGAACATGTTCGGGCAGAAGGTTCAGGAAGTGCTGCCGGACACCGAGATTCAATACCTGATCGAAGCGAAGATGGGCGACCTGATGCCCACCGCCAAGGGCTGGTTGGTCAACACCGTGGTCAGCAAAGTGAAGAAAATGGTCCCGGCCTATTCGCTGCCCCAGGCCATCTCGTTCAAGAGTGCGCTGCGCCTGGGCCGTGGTCTGGGGATCAAGCCGCTGAAAGTCGGTCTCGACGACATCGCCGTGTTGCAATACACCGGCGGCACCACCGGCCTGGCCAAGGGCGCGATGCTGACCCACGGCAACCTCGTGGCCAACATGCAGCAAGTGCGCGCGTGTCTTGCGCAACTGGGGCCTGACGGTCAGCCACTGCTGCGCGAAGGGCAGGAGGTGATGGTGGCGCCGCTGCCGCTGTACCACATCTATGCCTTCACCGCGAATTGCATGTGCATGATGGTGTCCGGCAACCACAACGTGCTGATCACCAATCCGCGAGACATCGCAGGCTTCATCAAGGAACTGAAGAACTGGCGTTTCTCGGCGTTGCTCGGCCTGAATACGTTGTTCGTCGCGCTGATGGATCACCCGGACTTCAAGCCCCTGGACTTCTCCAGCCTCAAGCTGACCAACTCCGGCGGTACTGCGCTGGTCAAGGCCACCGCCGAGCGCTGGGAGCAGATCACCGGTTGCCGCATCACCGAAGGTTACGGCCTGACCGAAACCTCGCCGGTGGCCTGCACCAACCCGTATGGCGACCAGTCGCGCCTGGGCACGGTCGGTCTGCCGGTGCCGGGTACGCTGCTGAAAGTCATCGATGATGAGGGCATCGAGCAGCCGATGGGCGAGCGCGGCGAGCTGTGCATCAAAGGCCCGCAGATCATGAAAGGCTACTGGCACAAACCCGAAGCCACCGCCGAAGTGCTGGATGCCGAGGGCTGGTTCAAATCCGGTGACATCGCGGTGATCGACCCGGACGGTTTCGTGCGCATCGTCGACCGTAAGAAGGACATGATCATCGTCTCCGGTTTCAACGTGTACCCCAACGAAATCGAAGACGTGGTCATGGCTCACCCGAAAGTCGCCAACTGCGCGGTGATCGGCGTGCCGGACGAGCGTTCGGGCGAAGCGGTGAAGCTGTTTGTGGTGGCGCGGGAAACCGGGATCAGCCTTGAGGAGCTGAAGGCGTACTGCAAAGAGAATTTCACCGCTTACAAAGTGCCGAAACACATCGTACTGCGTGAGTCGTTGCCGATGACGCCGGTTGGCAAGATTCTGCGGCGGGAGTTGCGCGATATCGCCTGATCGGTGAATGGCCGCGCGTTGCGCGGATCGCGGGCAAGCCACGCTCCCACAGGGATCTCCATCAACCTTGTGGGAGCGGGCTTGCCCGCGATGCTTTTTGGGCGGTGAAGTCCCGGAAAACCGGGGCTTTCAGGCTGGTATAGGATTTTTGCTCTAAAATGACTGTTAGAAAGTCTTGAGTCATTAAAGTGACCATGAAGGCCGCTTTTGGCTCTAGTCGGCCCTCGGCAAAGCTGCTACTCTCGGCGCGCTTTGTGACTTCTCGGCCTGTATGAAAGCCAGATTCACCAATACAAAACACACACCAATAATAATCGCATCAAATGCGGTGAAGAATTCGCGTTGCTGAGGAGTGGGCTTCCATGATCGAAGACTTTTGGAAGGATAAATACCCGGCTGGAATTGCTGCCGACATCAATCCAGACGAGTACCCGAATATTCAGGCAGTGTTGAAGCAATCCTGCCAACGCTTCGCCAACAAACCGGCTTTCAGCAACCTGGGCAAGACAATCACCTACGGTGAACTGTACGAATTGTCCGGTGCATTTGCCGCGTATCTGCAACAGCATACCGACTTGCAGCCCGGTGATCGAATCGCCGTGCAACTGCCCAACGTTCTGCAGTACCCGGTCGCCGTCTTCGGTGCGATCCGCGCCGGGCTGATCGTGGTCAACACCAACCCGCTGTACACCGCGCGGGAAATGGAACACCAATTCAATGACTCCGGCGCCAAAGCCCTGGTGTGCCTGGCCAACATGGCGCACCTGGCGGAAGCCGTGGTGCCGAAAACCGGCGTCAAACACGTCATCGTCACCGAAGTCGCCGACCTGCTGCCGCCGGTCAAGCGCCTGCTGATCAACAGCGTGATCAAGTACGTGAAGAAAATGGTGCCGGCCTATCACCTGCCTAAAGCCGTCAAGTTCAACGACGTGCTGAGCAAGGGCCAGGGCCAGCCGGTGGCCGAAGCCAATCCGCACAGCGGTGATGTCGCGGTTCTGCAATACACCGGCGGCACCACCGGCGTGGCCAAGGGCGCGATGCTGACCCATCGCAACCTCGTCGCCAACATGCTGCAGTGCAAGGCGCTGATGGGCTCCAACCTCAATGAAGGCTGCGAGATCCTGATCACCCCGCTGCCGCTGTACCACATCTATGCGTTCACCTTTCATTGCATGGCGATGATGCTGATCGGCAACCACAACATCCTGATCAGCAACCCGCGCGACCTGCCGGCGATGGTCAAGGAACTGTCGAAGTGGAAGTTCAGTGGTTTTGTCGGCCTCAATACGTTGTTCGTTGCGCTGTGCAACAACGAAGGTTTCCGCAAGCTGGATTTCTCCAACCTGAAAGTCACCCTGTCCGGCGGCATGGCCCTGCAACTGGCCGCGGCCGAGCGCTGGAAAGCGGTGACCGGTTGCTCGATCTGCGAAGGTTACGGCATGACCGAAACCAGTCCGGTGGCCACGGTCAACCCGATCCAGAACATCCAGATCGGCACCATCGGCATTCCGGTGCCGTCGACCCTGTGCAAAGTCATCGACGATGCCGGTGTCGAGCAGCCAATGGGCGAAATCGGCGAGCTGTGCGTCAAGGGCCCGCAAGTGATGAAGGGCTACTGGCAGCGTCAGGAAGCCACCGATGAGATCCTCGACAGCGAAGGCTGGTTGAAGACCGGTGACATCGCGCTGATCCAGCCCGATGGCTACATGCGCATTGTCGATCGCAAGAAAGACATGATCCTGGTCTCCGGTTTCAATGTTTACCCGAACGAGCTGGAAGACGTGCTGGCAACCCTGCCGGGCGTGTTGCAGTGCGCGGCCATCGGCGTGCCTGACGAGAAGTCGGGTGAAGCGATCAAGATTTTCATCGTGGCCAAGCCGGGTGTGACCCTGACCAAGGAAACCGTCATGGAGCACATGCGCGCCAACGTCACCGGTTACAAGGTGCCGCGTTCGGTGGAATTCCGCGATGCGCTGCCGACCACCAACGTCGGCAAGATCCTGCGCCGCGAGTTGCGTGACGAAGAGCTGAAGAAGATCAAGGCCAAGTCCGCCGCCTAAAGCAAAAAGCCCCGCCGATGCGGGGCTCTTCTTTGTGAAAAAGATCAAAAGATCGCAGCCTTCGGCAGCTCCTACAGAGTTCAATGTAGGAGCTGCCGAAGGCTGCGATCTTTTGCTTTATGCGGTTGTTACTGGCGGAACGGTGCGAAGTTCACGTTGGTCCCCGTCGGACGCATGTCCTGCAGGTACGAATCCTTGTCCGCACTCAATTCCAGGCTCAACGCGGCCTTGCGCTTGCCTTCGTTGCGAATCACCAGACCTTCGAGCTTTTCCCGCAGGAACACCGTCGGCACTTTCAGGTGCAGCAGTTCGTCGGTGGCCGGAGTGTGCATCAGCAGGTGAATCCACTCGTATTGACCGACGGCCAGGCGCGAGACCGGCAGGTCGAACCACCAGATGTTGCGGTTGCGGTTCAGTTCGGCGAAGTGACAGTTGTTGGTGCCGAGCACAGCGCCGCCCAGTTCCTGGTTGCGACGGGCAATGGCCTGCTTTTTATCGAGTTTCATAACATTCCTGCGGGATCTGATCGTTGGCGCGCGGCGCCCATAGGTGCGCATTCTCGGGGCTTGAAGGGCAAACATAAAGCCCAACCTGCATTGCACGACGAAATGAACAGCAAAAATAAATGAAACTCGTGGCAAACCTGCCCGGTCAATCATTACGTACTGACTTTTCCCCCTAATTGCACCAAGGAGAAACACCATGAGTAGCACAGGCGATAAAGTAAAAGGCATGGCCAACGAAGCTGTCGGCAACGTCAAGCAAGGCGTCGGTAAAGCCACCGACAACACCAAGCTGCAAGCCGAAGGCAAGGTTCAAGAGAAAAAAGGCGAAGCCCAGCAAGCAGTCGGCAAAGCCAAAGACGCCATCAAAAAAGGTGTCGACAAGGCGTAATCCAGCCTTGAACGCAACACACGAGCGGCCATCCAGGGATGGCCGTTCTTGTGTCAAAAGCTTGCGCGAGCCACCAAGGGTCGCCAAGTGAGCTACCTTGATGTAAAAAACCGCCCCTGAGTCGCCACGACTTCAACCTGTAATGCGGCGAAAGGAGACGCGAATGATTTTTCCGGACATGAAAGGTCTGCCACTGCACCGGGTGATGGTGCGCACGGTGACTGAATTCATCGATGACGAGATGTCGACCTACGCCTCGGCACTGGCTTACCAGATGCTGTTCTCGCTGTTCCCGTTCATTCTGTTCCTGATTGCCCTGATCGGTTTCCTGCACCTGCCGGACTTCTTCACCTGGCTGCGTCTGCAATCGGAACTGGTGCTGCCACCGCAGGCGCTGGAACAGGTCAACCCGGTCATCGATCAGTTGCAGCAGTCCAAGGGCGGCTTGCTCTCGATCGGTATCGTCATCGCCCTGTACACGGCATCTGCCGGCGTGCGGCTGATGATGAGCGCGATGAACGCCGCTTACGACGTGGTCGAGGGCCGGCCGATCTGGAAGCGTTTTCCGCTGTCGGTGTTCTACACCGTCGGCATTGCCGGCATGTTGCTGGTGGCGGCCGCACTGATGGTGCTCGGGCCGCAAGTGATGGGCTGGATTGCCGCGCAGGTGGGCCTTGAAGATTTCATTGTCACGGTGTGGACGATTGCCCGCTGGCCAGTGATCGTGATTCTTATGATGGTCGCCGTGGCCCTGATCTACTACGTGATGCCCGACGTCAAACAGGAATTCCGCTTCATCACCCCAGGCTCGGTGCTGGCGGTGGTGGTGTGGATCGTGGCCTCGTTGGGGTTCGCGTTCTACGTCAAAACCTTCGCCAACTACAACGCGATGTATGGCAGCATCGGCGCGATCATCGTGCTGTTGCTGTATTTCTATATTTCCGCCGCCGTGCTGCTGCTTGGGGCGGAGATGAACGCGGTGATCGAACACATGTCCAGCGAGGGCAAGAACGAGGGCGAGAAAGTCCCCGGCGAACTCGATGAACATCCCAAACAACACGTTTCAGGGCTTGGGCGCGACCAGTCGCTGAAACCGAATACCGACGAAGTCTGATCATGATCCGTGAAATCCTGAAAATGGGCGATGAACGCCTGCTGCGCATCGCTCCGCCGGTGCCCCCGGAAATGTTCGACAGCCCCGAGCTGTGGCAACTGATCGATGACATGTTCCAGACCATGGAAAGTGTCGGAGGCGTCGGCCTGGCCGCGCCGCAGATCGGCGTCGACCTGCAACTGGTGATCTTCGGTTTCGAGCACAGCGAACGCTACCCGGACGCCGAAGCGGTGCCGCAGACGATCCTGATCAATCCGCTGATCACCCCGTTGAATACGCTGACCGAAGAGGGCTTCGAAGGCTGCCTGTCGGTGCCCGGCCTGCGCGGCGCGGTGGATCGTTATCAGCAGATACGCTACGAAGGCTTTGATCCCAAAGGCGAGCCGATCGTGCGCGTGGCGTCAGGCTTTCATGCGCGGGTGGTGCAGCACGAGTGCGATCACCTGATCGGTCGGTTGTATCCGTCGCGGATTACCGATTTCAGCAAGTTCGGCTTTACCGAGGTAATGTTCCCGGATCTCGATCCCACAGCCGACGACTGATCCTGAGAACACCTCTATCCCAATGTGGGAGCGGGCTTGCTCGCGAAGGCGTCGTATCAGTCAATTGATGCAGCGACTGACACGACGCCTTCGCGAGCAAGCCCGCTCCCACAAGGGTATCTGTGATCTCAGATTGAATGCGGTGTCAGCCCCATCGCAATCATCGGCTTGCTCCGCGCATACCGGCTCAAGCGTTCGGCCAGTGCGAAGGGCAGGGCGGGATCGAAACTGAAACCGCGCCGCTCGTAAAATCCGCGCAAGTCCGGATGACAGAACAGCCACACCGGCTCCTGCAAATCCTTCACCGCCGCCGTGATCAACTCTCCGGCGATCCCTTGCTCACGGCAACCCGGATCAACAAACAACCCGGTCAACCAGTACCCGCCCGCCACCGGCCGCAAGCACAATGCGGCGACGATGTCCTCGCGACGGGCCACCCACAACTGCGCATCGCGCACCGCCTTCATCGACGATTGGTGGCTGCGGTAAAACTTGTTCATCAACGGCCACAAAGGCTCGTCGAGCAGGACGTAGCGGGTATCGGGCATGGGATCGGACTGGCGGCGGGCAAAGCGCCGATTATAAAAGAACGCGCGCCGCGCGATAGGTGTATACCTGAGCCTACATCCCTGTGAGTGGAGTACGCATCATGTCCAAAGGTATGGATTCAAAGAAAGCCGCGAAGAAGAAACCGGTGAAGACGGCGATTGAAAAGCGTGCAGAGAAGAAAGCCAAGAAGGTCGATATTTTCGGTCATTGATCCCGTCCTTCGGGAGCCCGCCCGCCGGGCTCCCGTTTCAACGCAAAAATAATCTGCAAGATTGCTCGGCTTCGTTGCACAGAAGGGGAAGATTCCCGTTCCGAGCCACGCCATGCCGAATTACTTCGACGCCGACCATCGCCAGCAGATCGAAACCCTGCGCCAGCGCTTCACCGCCCGCACCGAGTGGCCAACGTGGCTACTGTTGATCGGCGTGTATGGCGGCTGGTTCACCATCATCCTCAATAGCGCCTGGCTGGGTCGCGGCTTGAGCACCTTGTTGCTGATTCCGTTGCTGGTGCTGTGGCTGTCGGTTCAGCATGAATTGCTGCATGGGCATCCGACCCGCTCGGTGCGGTTCAACAAAATCCTCGGCTACGCACCCTTTGCGGTGTGGTATCCGTACACGCTCTACCGCGACAGCCATCTGCTGCATCACCGCGATGAAGACCTGACCGTGCCCGGCATTGATCCGGAAAGTCGCTACCTCACGGCAGCACGCTGGCAGGGCAGTTCGCTGTTTGAACGCAGCCTGCACTGGCTGAATAAAACCGTAATCGGCCGCTTCATCATTGGTGCTCCGCTGGGATTGATTGCGCTGGCCGCCGAAGAACTGCAACGGCTGAAAAACCGCGAGCGTCAGGCCTGGCTCATGTGGCTGACCCACGGAGCCATGACTGTACTGATGCTGTGGTTCATCGCCCGCTACAGCGTGCTGCCGGTCTGGCATTACCTGTTGCTGATCAGCGTACCGGCACTGTCGATCGCGATGATCCGCTCCTACTATGAACACCGTCCGCATGCACAACCGGAACAGCGCACGGTGCTCAACGAGGCTGGCTGGCCGTGGCGCTGGCTGTTTCTGAATCTGAATTTTCATCTGGTGCATCACGACCTGCCGGGGCTGGCGTGGTATGACTTGCCCCAGGCCTACCGCATGCGCCGCGAGCAATGGGTGGCGCGCAGTGGCGGATTTCTGGTGCAGGGTTATGGGCAGTTGTGGCGGCAGCACGGGTTCAGACCGATCGACAGTCCGCAGCATCCTTTCCACTAATCTCAAGAACACCACAAAACCCCTGTGGGAGCGGGCTTGCTCGCGAATGCGGTAGAACAGTGACATGTCTGGTGTCTGACACACCGCTTTCGCGAGCAAGTCGAATCGTCGCACCGCCGCTCCCACAGGGGTAAGTATTTGCAGGGAAATAACGTGTATGACCCAACACCATCTCGAACTGCTGATGTACACCGCCCCCGAGCCCATCCGCGCGGCCAATGAACGCTGGATCACCCGCATCCTCGAACACCTCGGCCACTCCCGCTTGAACGCCGCAAGCCTGTCGCTCCCAGCGCTGTGGTTATCGCCTGATCTGCTGCTGACCCAGACTTGCGGCTATCCGCTGATGACCCTGCTGCGCGGTCAAGTACGCATCGTCGGTCGCCCGCGCTACGAATTGCCCGACGCCACTGCCGGCAATCATTGCAGCCTGATTCTCAGCCGTGCTGACGATTCGCGCGAAACCCTGGCGGACTTTCGCGGCAGTCGCGGGGTGATCAACAGTGACGACTCCAACAGCGGCATGAACCTGTTGCGTCAGCGCCTGGCGCCGCTGCAGCGCGACGGGCAGTTTTTCGCCTCGGTCGGCATCAGTGGCGCGCACCGCGAGAGTCTGCGTTGGGTGCGTGAGGGGCGCGCTGATCTGGCGGCGATCGACAGCGTGACCTATGCGTACCTCGCTCGGCATGCGCCTGAAGAAGTCACTGGATTGCGGGTGGTGGCACGCACTGCGCTCAGTCCGACCTTGCCTTTTATCACCGCCGCGACTGCCACTGATGAGCAGATCGAAAAATTGCGCCGGGTGATGAATCAAGCTTTGCATGAACTGCCGGATGTTGTGCAGACATTGGGGCTGCCTGAGGTGCTGGCGGCCAGCGAAAGCGATTATCAGGTCGTGCTCGACTATCAGCGTGAGGCTGAACAGTTGGGCTATGGCCGCTTGCGTTGAAAGATCGCATATCTCCAAAAAGAATATAAAAATGAAATATAAATATTATTAATGCATAAGGCGCCTTGCTAGGATCGCGCCACCGGATCACCGGACATTCAGCGACCCTTACCCAGGAGCCCTTATGTCCGGCGCCGACACCGCTCACCGCTATCATCTCGACGCTCTGTTCCGCGCCCATTACCGCTGGCTGTGCACGTACCTGCGCCGACAGCTGCACGACGCCGCAGGCGCGGAAGACATCGCTGCCGAAACCTTCGCGCAATTGCTTCAGGCGCCCAGTGTCACGGCGATTCGTGAACCCCGCGCCATGCTCACCACGATTGCTCAGCGCTTGCTTTATCAGCGCTGGCGCCGGGCGGATCTGGAGCGCCGGCATGCGCAGCAGATCGACGTCGAGGTCGCGCGCTCGCCTGAAGAAATCGCCCAACTGAGCCAGACCCTCAAGCGCCTCGATCACAGCCTGCAACGCCTGCCGGGCAAAGTCCGCTCGACCTTTCTGCTGGCGCGGATCGATGGCCTGACCTACCCGCAAATCGCCGCCGAACTGGGCATCTCGCAACGTTCGGTCAGCGTTTACATGACCCGCTCCCAGGCCCTGTGCGACCGCCACAGCGCCAACCAAATCCTGACAGACAAGAGGTCCGCATGAGATCGATCAAAACCCTGCTCGGCCGTTCGTTACTGGCGCTGAGCCTGAGCGTCGGCGCTGTTTCGGCGGCGGAAAAAACCGCACCGATCCACTTCGGTGACATCACTTGGGAGAGCGGCAGTTTCATCACCGAAGTGCTGCGCCTGATCGTCGAAAAAGGCTACGGCTACCCCACCGATACGCTGCCGGGCAGCACCGTCAGCCTCGAAGCGGCGTTGGCGAAAAACGATATTCAGGTGATCGGCGAGGAATGGGCCGGGCGCAGTCCGGCGTGGGTCAAGGCGGCCAATGAAGGCAAGGTCTTCGGCCTCGGCGATACGGTCAAAGGCGCGACCGAGGGCTGGTGGGTGCCGGAATACGTGATCAAGGGCGATCCGGAACGCGGAATCAAACCGTTGGCCCCGGAGCTGAAATCGGTGGCCGATCTGCCGCGCTACAAGGACGTGTTCCGCGACCCTGAAGACCCGAGCCGCGGACGTTTCCTCAACAGCCCGACCGGCTGGACTTCGGAGATCGTCAACAGCCAGAAACTCAAGGCCTATGCGCTGACCGACAGCTACGTCAACTTCCGCACCGGCTCCGGCGCGGCGCTGGATGCCGAGGTGGCGTCGTCGATCAAACGCGGCAAACCGGTGCTGTTCTACTACTGGTCGCCGACACCGCTGCTCGGTCGATTCAAACTGGTGAAGCTCGAAGAGCCGCCGTTCGATGCCGAAGCCTGGAAGACCCTGGCCGATGCCAACAACCCGAATCCAAAGGGCACCCGCTCGATGCCCGCAAGCCTGGCGATTGGCGTGTCGGCACCGTTCAAGGCGCAGTATCCGGAACTGGTGTCGTTCTTCGAGAAAGTCGATTTACCGATCGATCTGCTGAACCAGACCCTGGCCGGAATGAGCGAAAAGCGCCAGCCACCGCGGCAGGTTGCCGAAGCGTTTTTGCGTGATCAGCCGCAGGTGTGGAAGGCGTGGGTGCCGGGGGAGGTGGCGAGCAAGGTGACGGCGGGGCTTTGAGTTTCTGCCGGTTGATCTGCGTTGTTTGAACGGACGCCTTCGCGAGCAAGCTCGCTCCCACACTGGGTCTGTGGCTTGCCCGAATCCAGTGTGGGAGCGAGCTTGCTCGCGAATGATCTAAAGACCTACACCGCTTCCGCCGCCAGCGCCGCCACCACGGTAGGTCGCCGCTCAATCCGCGCCTGAAACCGCGCCAGCGCCGGCCACTGCCCCAACTCGATCCCGAACAACCCGGCCCAGCGCAACACCACAAACAACAACGCATCCGCGACGCTAAAACCGCTCGGCAGCAGATACTCCTGCCGCTCCAGCACCGCGACCAATACGGCAAAACGCTTGAACAACTTCTCCTTGATCGGTTCGGCCGGCAGACGCTCATCAAACAGCGCGCCGAAGCCGCCGTGGATCTCGCTCGAAATGAAATTCAACCACTCCTGCAAACGCAGCCGTTCAAAACTGCCGGGCGCCGGAGCCAGCCATGATTGCGGTTGCAGATCCGCCAGATACTGCAGGATCACCGCCCCCTCGGTCAGTACCGCGCCGTTGTCCAGTTGCAGTGCCGCGACGTAACCCTTGGGGTTGATCGCAAGAAAGTCTTCGCCGCTGGCCGTGCGCTTGCTGCGGTTGTCGACGCGGATCAGCACGAAGGGCAGGTTCAGTTCGCGCAACACAATGTGCGGCGCCAGCGAACAGGCTTGCGGGGCGTAATACAGCTTCATCGGCAGTTCTCTGGTAGGGATTTGGCGCCAGTGTCATAGTGCGCCGCACCCTCGGTAAAATTAATCTTTCAGAAACCTGCCATAAGGACAGCTACTGGCATGATGAACCTGATGCATTGGCGGCTGGTGGTCGCCGTCGCCGATCACGGCAACATCACCCGCGCGGCCGAGCGGGTCGGCATGACCCAGTCCGGCGCCAGCCAGGCTTTGGCGCTGATGGAGGAAACCCTCGGCGTGCAGCTGTTCAGCCGCGAGAGCCGACAGACCTTGCCCACCGCCATCGGTCTGCCGGTGATCGAACAGGCGCGGCTGATGCTCGGTGCACTGGAGACTATTCGCCAGACTGTCGACAGCGTTCTCCCGATGCTGCGCGGGACGATTCGTCTGGCGAGTTTCCCCATGGTGCTGGCGAGTTTTCTGCCGCCGCTGCTGCGCCAGTTCAATCGGCTGTATCCGGGGATCGAAGTGGTGGCGCTGGAGGTCAGCGACGATGAGGTCGAAACCCTGCTCGCGGCCGGTCTGGTGGATGTTGGCGTGGTGCTCAACCCCGCACCCGAGCGTAACGCCGGGCCATTGGGTCGGGATGAATGGGTAGTGGTGGTGCCGGCAGGGCATCCGCTGGGGCTGCGAGGAACCGAGCAGGGCGTCAGCCTGCAAGAACTGACGGCGCTGCCCTTTGTGCTGGCCACCGGCGGTTGCTCGACCAACGCCCGCAGCCTCGCCGCCGAAGCCGGGTTGCAGTTGCAGGACGTGCGGGTCGAGGTGCGCGAATGGAGCAGCGCCTTCACGTTGGTGCGGGAAAACCTCGGCGTGACCCTGGTGCCGGAAATGACCTTGCCGGCCGAGCGCCAGGGCTTGCGCGTGATTGCCTTGCAGCCACGTATCGAACGGGTCTTTTCGCTGGTGCTGCCTGCGGGGCAGACGCCGCCAGCGGCGGTGCAGGCGTTGCTGGATCTGGTGGTGGAGACGGCAGTCGCGACAGCTCGCTGAACCGTTTCTTGTGCAAAAAGTGCCAGATACTGGCCGACTAGTGGCCTTGCGCACGGCATGGCGCTGGCTATGCTAGCTGTAACTAACTATGTCGACCGTCATCGGTTAGCCGTGATTTCAACGCTGCCAGAGTGCGCAACCCAAGGCACCGGACACTGAACCAACAAGGAGCAAGTTGTACATGGAAGTTTTCTGCACGTTAGGGCTGGCCCGCTGCTGGGCTATCAAGAGAAGGATGTCTTGATTAGAGCGTCGCGGCATGGACACTCCGATTGAACATCATTTATCACCTGACAACTTCCTCCCGTGGAGGAATGCGTGTGCCTGTTCTGTGGAACGTAGTGGTGGATTCTGAAAGACCTGACTTTCATCAAATCAAAAGACCGCGCGGAAGGTGATACAACCATGTTCAACCTACATCACAAGGCTGACCTGCAGGAAATCGAGCGTTTCAGCTGCGCCTTGACCGAAGCCAACGCCAAGCTCGAAGCGATCAGCCGTTCGATGGCGATGATCGAATTTACCCCCGAAGGCATTGTTCTGGATGCCAACGAAAACTTCTGCAAGACCATGGGTTACAGCGCCGAGGAAGTGCGCGGCAAACATCATCGGATCTTTTGTGAAGAAGCGTTTTACCGCAGCGAGGAATACGCAAAGTTGTGGCGCGACCTGGCCCGGGGTGAACCGATCAGCGGCACGTTCCTGCGCTTGAACAAGAGCGGCAGGGAAATCTGGCTCGAAGCCAGTTACATGCCGGTTTATGGCCCCGACAAACAGGTTCGAAGTGTGATCAAGGTGGCCTCGGACATCACCGCCCGGGTCAACAAAGAGCATGAAGAAGAAAGCATGCTGGCGGCGATCAGTCGTTCGATGGCGGTGATCGAGTTCACCCCGGACGGCAACGTGATTACCGCCAATGACAACTTTCTGAAAACCATGCAGTACTCGCTCAACGAAATCGTTGGTCATCACCACAGTATGTTCTGCCACCGTGCCGAATCCGAGTCGGCGCAATACAAGGCATTCTGGGCGTCGCTCAATCGCGGCGAATATCACTCGCACCGTTTCGAACGCAAGAACAAGTCCGGGCAGATGGTTTATCTCGAAGCCTCGTACAACCCGCTGTTCGACACCAAGGGCCGTTTGTACAAAGTGGTGAAGTTCGCCAGCGACATCACCCAGCAGATGACTACCTTGCAGAACGCCGCGGAATCGGCCCACAGCACTTCGGTACAAAACGACGCCTGTGCGCAAAAAGGCTCACAGGTGGTGCAGCAAACCGTGCAGATCATTCAGGACATTTCCCGCGACCTCAACGAAGCGGCGCTGAGCATCGATGCGGTGAGCAAACAGTCGGACATCATCGGCAGCATCGTCCAGACCATTCGCGGGATCGCCGATCAGACCAACCTGCTGGCGCTCAACGCCGCGATCGAAGCGGCCCGGGCCGGTGAGCACGGGCGTGGGTTTGCGGTGGTGGCGGATGAGGTGCGCAGCCTCGCGGCACGCACCAGTCAGGCGACCCTGGAGATTGTCGAAGTGGTGCGCAAAAACCATGACCTGTCGCTGAGTGCGGTGTCGAGCATGCAGTCGAGCCTGAGCCGCACCGGGCTGGGTGTGGAGCTGGCGAATGAGGCGGGGGAGGTGATTCTGGAGATTCAGCAGGGATCACGGCATGTGGTGGATGCGATCAGCCAGTTCAACGATACGTTGCAACTGAACTGACACCCATCAACAACTGTAGGAGTGAGCCTGCTCGCGATTGCGGTGCGTCAGTCACTGGATAAGTAACTGATGTATCGCTATCGCGAGCAGGCTCACTCCTACATTGGTTTCTAAGCAACTTTCAGATCACAGCGAAGCGAGAAACTTGTTCGCCAGTTTGTCGCTGTCCTTGACGTCATTGACGTTGTCTTTCTCCGACTGCGCCAGTTTCATCTTGTCCTGCAGGCGCTCGGCGATCTCCTTGCCGATGGCCTGCTGCTTCTCCGGCGGCATGGCTTTGATGTCGTCTTCGGTGAGGCCCATGCTCTGAAGGACACTGTCACGCAGACGCTGTTCCGGCGACTTGCTCATGTAGTCCTTGAACGCGTCGGTGGCCGAGGTGCCGGTAGTGCTGCCGGCAGCCGTGGCGTCGGTGGTTTGCAGGCCGACGCGGGTCTTGGCGAAGGCTTCGTCGACGTTATCGCTGATGCGCGTGGCGGCGGCCACTTGCTGAGAGGCGATCTGCGTGGCCGAATCCTGGACCGTTGACGTCGCATCGGTGGCTTGCGACTGGGTCTGATTCTGCAGCGATTGCAGCATGGCGCCGTGCAGGCCGCTTTGCAGACCGGCAGCGGCGGTCGTGGTCGCGTCTTCCGCCAGCCGCTTGGGCAGGTGGATGAGCTGCTGCTGTTTGGCACTGACCAACATCATGATGGAGACCTTTGGATAATTGCTGACGGTCGTATCCGAGCAATTACCGTGCCTTTGCAGCAAATTCCGCTATTTCAATGAGTTGCTGCTCTGGCATGCGCAACAAAGCGGTCATCCCTTGCCGTCAGGCGGCAGAGGATGACCGTGCGGCCGTCAGCGATGGGCAATGTTTTCCAGTGCCAGATTGCGCGTGCGCGGGCCGAACCAGCCGATGGTCAGCATCACGATCAGCATGCTGCTGACGATGAACGCGAGCACCCCGGGCGTGCCGAAGTGGTCGAGGAACAGCCCGATCAACAGGCTGCTGAACACCGTCGACAAGCGACTGAACGAATAACAGAAGCCCACCGCCCGGGCGCGGATGTTGGTCGGGAACAGTTCGCTCTGGTACGAGTGATAACTGAAACTCAGCCACGCATTGCAAAAGGTGATCATCACCCCGCAGAAGATCAGGCCGAAGGCGCTGGTCTGCAACGCGAACAAAGTGCCGAAGGTCATCGCGCCGAGGGCCGAGCCGACAATCTGCCATTTGTTCTCGAAACGGTTGGCAAACTTCACGAACAGCAACGGCCCGAGCGGGTAGGCGAGGGTGATGATGAACGCGTACATCAGGCTGTGGGTGACGCTGACGCCCTGGCCGGAAAGCAGCGCCGGCAGCCAGTTGCCGAAACCGAAGAAACCGATCGCCTGGAACACGTGAAAGACGATCAGCATCAGTGCCCGACGGCGATACGGTGGTTGCCAGATGTCGGCGAAACGACCCTTGCCTTCGACATCCACCGGGACGGCTTCGGGGGCATCCAGCGGTTGGCGGTGATCCTTCTCGCAGCGTGTTTCGATGTTGTCGAGAATTCTGTTGGCTTCATCGAACCGCCCATGCTGCGCCAGCCAGCGCGGCGACTCCGGCAGACGCTTGCGCAGCCACCAGATGAACAGCGCAAACACCGCACTCGCCAACACCACCCAACGCCAGCCGGACACACCGAACGGCGCCTGCGGCACCAGCCACCAGGACATGAGTGCCACCGCCGGCACCGAGAGAAACTGCACGAAAAACGCGAAGGCAAACGCCGAACTGCGCATGCGTTTGGGCACCAGCTCCGAGAGGTAGGCGTCGATGGTCACCAGCTCGATCCCGAGGCCGATGCCCACCAGAAAACGCATGCAGATAATGCCCAGCGCCGAGCTTTGAACGCCCATCAGCACCGTGGCCACCGTGTACCAGACCAGCGCAAAAGTGAAGATTGCGCGGCGGCCGAAACGGTCAGCCAACGGACTGAGCAGGCTCGCGCCGAGGAACAGGCCGAGGAAGGTCGCGGAAGCGAAGGCCGCCTGATCGGAGAAACCGAACACGCCCTGATTGCCGGTGGCAAAGATCCCGTCGCGGATCAGCCCGGGGCTGATGTAGGCGGTCTGGAACAGGTCGTAGAGTTCGAAGAAGCCGCCGATCGACAACAGCGCCACCAGACGCCAGATCGTGGCGACGGCAGGGAGGCGGTCGATGCGGGCGGAAATCTCGGCGGCGCGTATCGGGTCGATGCCGTCGCGTTGCGCGGCGGCGGGGGCATGAGCAGTCATCGGCTGATCCATTTTTTATTGATGGAAAAGCTTAGCCTGCTACCGGAGTGGATGGGTTGTGAATATCGGCGGTTTGCCCGGGAATGCCGCCGATTTTTTGCAATAACTGCTTACGAATTAACGATTTATGCCGCAGCGGCCGAATCGGGCAGCGCTGAGGCCGGCAAGCCGAAGAGGCGATCGAACAGCCAGTTGAAGGCAAACGTGTAGCACGGGATGAAGATGATCAATACCAGATCCAGCAGGAATGCCTGCACCAGACTGATGTTCATCCACCAGGCGATCAGCGGAATCAGGAACACGATCAGCGTCAGTTGAAAACCCACGGCGTGGGCGATGCGCCGTTTGACCGTGCGGGTGCGCGACTTCTGGCGGCTTTCCCAGTGCTCGAACAGCGAGGTGTAGATGAAATTCCAGGTCACCGCGATGGTGGTGATGATCACCGCCAGCGGGCCTGTGCTGCCGGGCGAAGTGCCGGACAACAGCGCCAGACCGAGGGCCGAGAAGGTCATGCCGATCACTTCGTAGAGCGACACGTAGACCAGTTTGCGTTTGACGCCTTGCATGGGGATTTGCCTCTTTCTTGCAACGTGTTGGCCAGCGGGGCTGGCGAAGACGGCGAAAGATAGCTTCAATAGACGTGACAGAAAAAGTCAGTAGCTTTCAGTTTTGGTGATAGGTAGGTGAAGTGAATTTCAACAGCGACAGCATCGAACTGTTTCTGGCGGTGATCGAGCGTGGCTCGTTCTCCGCTGCTGCCCGCGCTTTGGGCCGGGTGCCTTCGGCGGTCAGCATGGGCATCGGCAATCTGGAGGCGGAGCTTGGCTATCCCTTGTTCGACCGCAGCCATCGCGAACCCCAACCGACCGCGATGGCACTGTCACTGGTGCCGCATGCGCGGTTGATCGCCGAGCAGCTCAAGCAACTCCAGGTGCACGCGGTGGAGTTGTCACTAGGGCTGGAGAGCAAGCTGTCGATAGGTGTGGTCGCGGACATCGACCGGCGTCGTTTGCTCGCCGCGATCAAGGTAATTGCCGAACGCCATCCGCTGCTCGACATCGAAGTGCTGACCGCACCGCAGGACGACGTGCTGGCGCTGCTGCACAGTGGCCGCGTCAGCGTCTGTCTGGCGTTTGCCGGGTTGAGCATGAACGTACTGGAGCGTTTTCAGTTTGTCGGCAGCGAACGGATGATCGCCACGCTGGCAGCGGACAGTCCGTTGTTGCAGGGGCAGGATCTGTTTCTCGAAGACCTGGTGCATGTGCGGCAGATCGTCGTCGCCAGCCGCGACTTGCCGATCAGCGAGACCCGGCCATTGGTGGCCGAATCGCACTGGCGCACCGACACCTTGGGGGCGGCGCTGGAGATGGTCGAGGCGGGGCTGGGGTGGGGCAATTTTCCGTTGTCGGTGGTGCAGCCGTGGCTGGACAGCGGGCGCTTGAAGCGGCTGAATTTCCGCAATATCGAGAATGGCCTGGTGCTGCCGGTGCACGCGGTGTGGCTCAAGAGCCAGCCGCTGCAGAAGGGCGCGTTGGCCCTCGTCGAATTGCTCGGTCACTAAGCCCAACACACTTCCCCTGTGGGAGCGGGCTTGCTCGCGAAGGCGTCGTGTCAGCTGGCATTTGCTTATCTGGCACACCGCCTTCGCGAGCAAGCCCGCTCCCACAGGGAGATTGGGTTTCACCTTGGCATTTGTGACCATCCGAGGGATTTCAGAGGTCAAGTACTCTCGCGAATCTTCAGTTCAAAGCCCATATCCTCAACCGGTCGCGCCACGCTGTTGCCGGCCATCAACGTCAACATCTGCTCCGCCGCGCGCCGGCCGATTGCCTCGCGCGGGGTGTTGATGCTGCTCAGGCGTGGCACCATGTGTTCGGACATCGGCAAGTCATTGAAGCCGAGAATCGCCACCTGCTCGGGGATCTTGATCCCGTTGCGCAACGCTTCCAGCAGCGCACCCTGCGCGAGGTCGTCGTTACCAAAGAAGATCGCATCAACGTCCGGGTGCGCCGCCAGCAGTTGCAGGAACAGCTCACCGCCCAGGCCAACAGACGAGGAACGTGGGGTCAGCACTTCCAGATCCGGGTCGTAGCGACCGGCCTTTTGCAGGGCTTTGCGGAAACCTTCGCCGCGCAACAAAGTGCGCTGATCGAGTTGTGCGCCGATATAGGCCAGACGCTTGCGCCCACGAGAGAGCAAATGTTCGGCAGCGGTTTCGCCGGCATTGAGCTGGGAGAAACCCACGCAATTCACCCCGGCGGCGCTGTCCAGTTCCATCATGTACACGCAGGGAATGTTGCTGGCCTCGATCATCCGCCGTGAACTTTCAGTGCGGTCGAAGCCGGTCAGCAGCAAACCGCGCGGCTGATAGGCCATGTAGTTGCGCAACAGGTTTTCTTCTTCATCGCGTGAGTAGTGGAAGTTGCCGATCAGCACTTCGAAGCCCTTGGGCGTGAGTACCCGATGAATGGCTTCCAGCGTATCGATGAACAACAGGTTGGACAGCGACGGCACCAGGACCACCACCGAATGGCTCTGCGCCGAGGCCAATGCGCGGGCGGCAGGGTTGACCACGTAGTTGAGTTCGAGCGCGGCTTTCTGCACTTTTTCCACCAGTTCGGTGGCCACGGTGCTGACCCCGCGCAGGGCACGGGAGGCGGTAATCGGGCTCACGCCGGCGAGGCGGGCAACTTCATTAAGGGTGGGACGGCCGGTGGTGCGAGTGTTTTTATCGTTTTTAGGGGTGGTCATCGGGCGGCTTGCCAAACAAAAATCAAGGCACTAAGGTAGCGCTGTCCTGATGCAGCTGCAAATGCGTAAGCGAGGTCCTGCCTGATCTCGCTTTTTGGCGTTGGGGCGCAAACCTGCTGCAACCCAAAAAAACGACAAGAAGGCGTCGGCAACTTCTGCCTGTGCACTAGAGTCATAGCTAGCAAAGGTAGCGCTGTCTGCGCGCTGAGGTGTTATATGAGTCATCCCATCACCGCCCTGGTCATCATGGGCGTTGCCGGTTGCGGCAAGACGTGCGTCAGCGAGGCCCTGTGCCAATTGAGCGGCGCCACTGCCATTGAAGGCGATACTTTTCATCCGGCCGCCAACATCGAAAAGATGAGCGCGGGGATCCCCCTGAACGACGACGACCGCGCCGGCTGGCTCGACAGCCTGTGCGATGAACTGCGCCGTGTCGACGCCCTTGGCGAGCGTCCGGTGCTGACCTGTTCGGCCCTCAAACACAGTTATCGCGAAGTGCTGCGCAGTGCCTTGCCGGGCCTGGGCTTCGTGTTCCTGGAGCTGACCCCGGAAGTGGCCGCCGACCGTGTATCGCATCGCCCGGGCCACTTCATGCCGGCGACGCTGATCGAAAGCCAGTTCGCCACCCTCGAATCGCCGGTCGGCGAGCCGCTGACCCTGGCGCTGAATGCTTCGATCCACAGTGTTGAAGAGCTTGCCGCGCAAGCCCACGTCTGGTGGCAGGCCCATGGTCTGAAACAGGCGGTATGAGTGTGTTCATGCAGATAGCGCAGTCCTCACGATTTCTGTTCAACCCGCTTTAATAACAACAACAAGCCAGGAGACACCCCCAATGTTTGGCATGTCCCACGACACGTTTCTGCTGCTTGATGCAGTGGTCACGGTAATCGGGCTGATTGTCCTGATTACCAAGTTCAAGATTCACCCCTTCATCTCCCTGACCATTGCCGCTGCCTTTCTCGGGCTGACGTCCGGCATGCCGATCGGCACCATCATCAAGGCGTTCCAGGACGGCTTTGGTGGCGTGCTCGGTTTCGTCGGGATCATCCTTGCGCTGGGCACCATGCTCGGCAAAATGATGGCCGAATCCGGTGGTGCCGATCAGATCGCCCAGACCCTGATCCGCGCCTTCGGCAAGGAAAGGGTTCAGTGGGCGATGATGTTCGCCGCGTTCCTGGTGGGTATTCCGCTGTTCTTCGAAATCGGCTTCGTGTTGCTGATTCCGTTGGTGTTCATCGTCGCCCGGCGGACCGGTGTGTCGATCATCAAGATCGGTATCCCGCTGCTCGCTGGCCTGTCTGCGGTACACGGTCTGGTGCCCCCGCACCCGGGCCCGCTGCTGGCGATCGGGGTATTTGGCGCCGACATCGGCAAGACCATTCTCTACGGTCTGATCGTCGCACTGCCGACTGCAATCATTGCCGGTCCGATCTTCGGTACGTTCATTGCCAAGCACATTCCCGGCACGCCGAATCAGGACCTGGTCGATCAACTGGCCCGTGAGAACGACGAATCGGCCAAGCTGCCAAGCTTCAGCATCACCCTGATCACCGTGCTGCTGCCGGTGTTCCTGATGCTGCTGAAAACCTTCGCTGACGTGGCGCTGCCGGACGGTCACTTCTTCCGCACCTGGATGGACATGATCGGTCACCCGATCTCCGCACTGCTGCTGGCGTTGCTGCTGTCGCTGTACACCTTTGGCCACAAGCAGGGCATCGGTTCGCAGCAGATCCTCAAGTGGCTGGACGCGAGCCTGGCGCCGACTGCCGCGATCATCCTGATCATCGGTGCCGGTGGCGGCTTCAAGCAGATGCTGGTGACCAGCGGCGTGGGCGACGTGATCGGCCACATGGCGGTCAGCGCGCAGATCTCGCCGATCCTGCTGGCGTGGCTGGTGGCGGCGGTGATTCGTATCGCCACCGGTTCGGCCACCGTGGCGACCATCACTGGCGCGGGCATCGTCGTGCCGGTGGTGGGGATGATCCCGGGCGTCAACCGTGAACTGCTGGTGCTGGCCACCGGCGCCGGCTCGCTGATCCTGTCCCATGTGAACGACGCCGGTTTCTGGCTGGTGAAGCAGTACTTCAACATGACCGTGGCCGAAACCTTCAAGACCTGGACCGCGATGGAAACCATCCTGTCGGTGGTTGCGTTGGGCTTTATCCTGCTGTTGTCGCTGTTCGTCTAAGCAGCTTCTTGCAGACACAAAAAAACCGCAGCGATGCGGTTTTTTTGTGGGTGACGGTATCAGGCTCAATACATTACCCCTGTGGGAGCGGGCTTGCCCGCGAAGGCGTCGTGTCAGTCGACATCAATGTTGTCTGAACCACCGCATTCGCGGGCAAGCCCGCTCCCACAGTGTGACGTGTTGTCAGACGGCTTTCGGTGCTAATTCATCCGCCCGGAACATCCCGCGAATCCCGCGCACTGCCTGACGAATCCGGTCCTGGTTTTCGATCAGCGCGAAGCGCACGTGATCATCACCATACTCACCAAAACCCACCCCCGGCGAGACGCAGACCTTGGCCTCGGCCAGCAGCTTCTTGGCAAATTCCAGCGAACCGAGGTGCGCATAAGCTTCGGGAATCTTCGCCCAGACGTACATCGAAGCCTTCGGGTTCTCGACCATCCAGCCCAGCTCATGCAGGCCTTTGACCAGCACGTTGCGACGCTGGCGATACTGCTCGGCGATGTCGCGCACGCATTGCTGATCGCCTTCCAGCGCGGCAATCGCCGCCACTTGCAGCGGAGTGAAAGTGCCGTAGTCGTGGTAGCTCTTGATCCGCGCCAGCGCGTTGACCAGCTCCGGGTTGCCGACCATGAAACCGATGCGCCAGCCGGCCATGTTGTAGCTTTTGGACAGGGTGAAAAACTCCACCGCGATGTCCTTGGCGCCGGGCACCTGCATGATCGACGGGGCTTTCCAGCCGTCATAGACGATGTCGGCGTAGGCCAGGTCGTGCACCACCAGTACGTCGTACTGCTTGGCGAGGGCGATCACCCGTTCGAAGAAATCCAGCTCCACGCACTGCGCGGTGGGGTTGGACGGGAAGCCGAGGATCATCATCTTCGGTTTCGGGATCGAGCCACGGATGGCCCGTTCCAGCTCAGCGAAAAAGTCTACGCCGGGCACCAGCGGTACCGAACGCACCTGGGCGCCGGCAATCACTGCGCCGTAGATGTGAATCGGGTAGCTCGGGTTCGGCACCAGTACCGTGTCGCCCTGATCCAGGGTCGCCAGCATCAAGTGCGCCAGGCCTTCCTTGGAACCGATGGTGACAATGGCTTCGCTTTCCGGGTCGATATCGACCGCGTAGCGTTCCTTGTACCAGTTGGAAATCGCCCGACGCAGGCGCGGAATGCCCTTGGACGTGGAGTACCCGTGGGTGTCTTCGCGCTGTGCAACCTGCACCAGTTTTTCGACGATGTGCGGCGGTGTGGCCCCGTCGGGGTTGCCCATGCTCAAGTCGATGATGTCTTCACCACGACGCCGCGCGGCCATCTTCAGCTCGGCGGTGATGTTGAAAACGTAAGGGGGGAGTCGATCAATGCGCGCAAAGCGGCGCGGCGAACCTTGTTCAGCCATTGTTGCCTCGGATAACGTAAGCGCCCGGAACCGTCCGAGCGACGCTGGTCACTGCGGTGACCTGTGGCGGAAGATAAGGGCAGCGATGGCGGACTGTCCAGCGTGCACGACAATAATTTTTCCAAGGAAATGCTTAATGGAATTCACCAGCGGCTTCTTGCTGAGCCTCTCGCTGTGCCTGGATATCGGCGTGGCCAACATCGCAATGATCACGTTGGCGATGCAGCGCGGATACTTTCAGGGCTTCGCGCTGGGCCTCGGCACCTGCGTCGGCGACCTGATCTACGCGGTGTTGGCGCTGGCCGGGATGACCGTGCTGTTGCAGTACGAAATCGTGCGCTGGGTGCTGTGGATCGGCGGGTCGGCGCTGCTGATCTACTTTGCGGCAAAGATGATCTATTCGGCTATTCACCACGAGGCGCAGTTGGCGGCGACGGCGGAAGTGGGGCAGAACTCGCATCGCAAGGAGTTCTTTCGCGGGATCTTCCTCGCCATGTCCTCGCCAAGCGCGATTCTGTGGTTCGCCGCGGTTGGCGGCACCTTGATCGCCCGCTCCGGTGGCGGCGGCCCGCTGAGCTCGGCGTTGTTCCTCGGCGGTTTCCTCTGCGCCGGGCTGCTGTGGTCGGCCGGTCTGTGCTTCGCCGCGAGCCACGGTGGCAAGCTGCTGGGTGACAAGCTGTTGCGCTATTCCTACATGGCATCGGCGGCGATCTTCTGCTATTTCGCGGTTTACGTGATCGTATCCGGTTATAACGAGTTCGTTGGCTCCGGGGCCGCCGACCAGCTGCACGCCTTGTAACATTGCGAATCGGGTTTGGCTTCTATACTCAGCAGCCGAACCCCTTCTTTTGTTCCAGGAGTCGAGTCATGGATGAGCAAAAACGCGTCGAAGTGGCTGAACCTCGCTTCGAACATGGACACTTCCTGCTGATCGCAGGATTTCGTGGTCGATTTACCCAGGACACCGCCAAGGACATCCCCGCGCTGTGGGAAAAGTTCTTGCCGCACCTGGGAAAGATACAGGGACAAAAAAACGAAGTGACCTACGGCGTCTGCAGCAATTTCGACGGCAAGGGTGGCTTTGATTACATCGCCGGGGTGGAAATCAGCAAGCTCGATGACCTCGACCAGAAGATCTACCAGTGGGTTGAAGTGCTGCCCCGGCAGTACGCGGTGTTTGAGCACAAGGGCCCGCTCGATCAGTTGCCGCAGACCCTGCAATACATCTACAAGACCTGGCTGCCGACCTCCCACTACGTGGAACTGAATGCCCCGGAGCTGGAACGCTACAGCGCCGATTTCAATCCGCGACTGCACACCGGAAAACTGGAAATCTGTGTGCCGGTCGATACCAAGGCGTGAGCCATAAAACATGAGGCGGATCACTGATCCGCCTCATGTTTTCAACCGCGTTTACCCTTGCCCACCCGTCGCGCCCGCAACAGGTCAATGCCCAGGGTGATAAAGCCGAACGTACTGATGCCCAACACCATCAACAGGCCGATTTCAACGCTGCTCATAAGCGGTTCCCCTCAAGGGTGATCAGAGACACACCGCAGAAATAGCCCGCCACCCGCACGAAGAAAAGCGCTTATACGCAGGCTTTACGCCCCCCGTGCGGATCGATATGAACACCTTATTCCTTTATGCTTTGCGCACTTTTCTCCGCTGATTTTCGAGCTGCCATGAACACCGTCATCCGCAACGTCACCGCCGCCGACCTGGATCGCTGCTACGCCATCGAAACCGTTGCCTACGAAGGCGATGAAGCTGCCACCCGCGAAAAGATCGCCACGCGCATTGCCACTTGGCCAGAGGGTTTCATCGTCGCCGAAGTGGACGGCGTGGTCGCCGGTTTCATCAACTCGGGCGCGGCGTTTGAGGTGCAGATGTCGGACGAGGCGTTCAAGGAACTGATCGGCCATGATCCGAAGGGCCCGAACGTGGTGATCATGTCGGTGGTGGTGCACCCGGACTATCAGGGGCAGGGCCTGGCCAAGCGGCTGATGGCCGAGTTCATCGAGCGCATGCGCGGGATGGATAAAGCGACGATTCATCTGATGTGCAAAGAGAAGCACATTCCGCTGTATGCCGGGTTTGGCTTTGCCTATATCAAGCCGTCGGAGTCAGACCATGGCGGGATGGCGTGGCACGAGATGATCCTGACCCTATAAGCCAACACCATTCAAAACTGTAGGAGCTGCCGAAGGCTGCGATCTTTTGATCTTGCTGTTAAGAAGATCAAGATCAAAAGATCGCAGCCTGCGGCAGCTCCTACAAGGGGATCACGTACTTTTTTCGGTCGTGGGCAGGCCGTAACATCGTCGTGCATCCCTTGATGATTTTAGAAAAACAGCCCCATGCGCCGCTCGTACCCGATCCGACCCTTGTACGCTTCGCCGCTGTCGACGAAACCGTATCTGGCGTACAGCGCAATCGCCGCGTCGTTATCGGCGTCCACCGACAGTTCCAGCCCCTTGATCTCCGGCCATGCTTCGCGTGCCACGTCGGCCAGCGCTTGCAGGCAGGCCTTGCCGTAACCCTTGCCTTGCGCGCGGTGATCGACCTGCAAGGCGTGCAGGGTGGCGCTGTGTTCATTGGCCCAGGCCGGCAGCACGGGCGGGCGCTTGAGCAGCAGAAACGCCACCGGCACCTGATCGGCCAGCAGCGCGAAACCTTTTACGCCAGGACCGGGTTTGGACAGCAGCGTGTGCAACGCGCCGTGAATGTCGCCGGAGAATTTGATCTGCTCGGGATGAATTTCAATCGCCTCGACTTGCTGACGCTGCAAGGCGTTCAGGCTGTCGTACGGCACGAGTTGGGCTGACACGGGAATTTCCTTTTTCCTACAAAAGATGAGCCTCGGATTCTAGCGATTTTGTCTTCGGCGGAAATGTTTTGTTTCGTCTGTCGATCTGCTCGATGGCCGAACGACTAAGGGTGTCTTCACCACAAAAAACACGGAGAACACCATGAGCGCACAGACTGAAATCCAGGCACTGATCAACACTTACCGCGAAGCGGTGATGACCAAGAACGTCGAGAAGGTCATGGCGTTGTATGCCGATGACATTCTCTCCTTCGACGCGATCAAGGCCCTGCAATTCAAGGGGAAGGCGGCCTACCGCGCACACTGGGAAGCCTGCATGGAGATGTGTTCCGGCCCGCACGTTTTCGAGTTCCACGAGATCGCCATCGAGACTGCCGACCACCTCGCGTTTGCCCATTGGGTCGCCAATTGCGGCGGTACCAACGACAAGGGTGAAACCCAGAGCTGCTGGATGCGCGCCACCGCCTGTTATCGGCAAGTGGGCGGGACATGGAAGATTGTCCACGAGCACTGGTCGGCACCGTTCGATCCGATGAGCGGCGCCACGCTGTTCGATGTGCAGCCCTGATCTTCAGCCATAGTTGATCCGTTCGATTCAGGAGAAAGCCATGAAGTATCTATGCCTGGTCTACAGCGATGAGCGCCTGTTGCACACCTCGCCCGACAGCCCGGAAGACGCCGAATGCTGGGCCTACGCCGAGTCGATTCAGGGCAGCGGGCGGATGGTCGCGGCCGAAGCGCTGGAGTCGGTGCAGACCGCGACCACGGTGCGTATGCGCAACGGCAAGCTGTCGATCACCGATGGCCCGTTCGCTGAAACCAAGGAGCAACTGGCCGGGTTTTACCTGATCGACGCCAAGGATCTGAACGAAGCGATTCAGGTCGCCGGGCATATTCCGGCGGCCCGGGTCGGCAGCGTCGAAGTGCGCCCGGTCCGGCAGTTGAATGTCTGACGTCCGGGCGCGGGTCGAGCAGGTCTATCGCGAAGACTCGCGGCGGATTCTGGCGACGCTGATTCGTCTGCTCGGCGATTTCGACCTCGCCGAAGAAGCCTTGCACGAGGCATTCTTCGTCGCGGTCGAGCGCTGGCAGCGCGACGGCGTGCCGGACAATCCGCGTACCTGGCTGGTGTCCACCGGGCGCTTCAAGGCCATCGATGTGTTGCGCCGCCGCGCCCGCTTCAAGGCCTCGCAGCCGCTGTTGCTGGCGCAGCTCGAAGAACTGGAGCAGGCCGACTGGAGTGGCGAAGACGTGGAAGACGACCGCCTGCGGCTGATCTTCACCTGCTGTCACCCGGCGCTGGCGGCGGATGCGCAAGTGCCGCTGACCCTGCGTGAAGTCTGCGACCTGACCACCGAGGAAATCGCCCGGGCGTTTCTCTCGGCGCCGGCGGCGATTGCCCAGCGCATCGTGCGGGCCAAGGCCAAGATTCGCGACGCCAGAATCCCTTATCAAGTCCCCAGCCTGAGTGAGTTGCCCGAGCGCCTCGACAGCGTGCTACGGGTGATTTATCTGGTGTTCAACGAAGGCTATTCGGCGTCGATGGGGGCGGAGGTGACGCGTGAAGAGCTGACCCGCGAGGCGATCCGGCTCGGGCGGTTGCTGATGGAGCTGCTGCCGGAACCGGAGGTCATGGGCTTGCTCGCGCTGATGCTGTTGCACGAATCACGTCGGCCGGCGCGCACTTCGCCCAGTGGTGAACTGGTGCTGCTGGATGACCAGGATCGTTCGCACTGGGATGCCGGGTTGATTGCCGAAGGCTGCGCGCTGGTTGAGCAGGCGCTGACCACCCGACGCTTCGGGCCGTATTGTCTGCAAGCGGCAATAGCGGCGGTGCACGCCGAAGCGCCGTCAGCGGCGGAAACGGATTGGCAGCAGATAGTGGGGCTGTATGACGTGCTGTTGCGGGCGTCGCCGTCGCCGGTGATCGAGTTGAACCGTGCGGTGGCGGTGGCCAAGCGCGATGGGGCGTTGGCGGGGCTGACGCTGATCGAGGGGATCCTGGATCGCGGCGAGTTGCAGGATTACCACCTGGCGCATTCGGCGCGGGCGGAGTTTTGTCGGCAGTTGGGTCGGGTGGAGCAGGCGCGGGCGGCTTATTTGCGAGTCCTGGAACTGACCCGGCAGGAGCCGGAGCGGCGGTTTATCGAGGGGCGGCTTCGCGAACTGGATTGATCCGAGATGTTCATTCGCAGTGCCGACCCCTTCGCGGGCAAGCCCGCTCCCACAGTTGACCGCGTTCCAACTGTGGGAGCGGGCTTGCTCGCGAAGGGGCCAGTGCAGCCGACCTCAAACCATCAGGCCTGCTGCCGGGTCGCAGCCAGCACGATCTCGCGAATGCACACGCCCTGCGGCTGCTCATACGCATAGGCAATCGCCGTCGCCACATCCTCGGCGCTCAATACCGTGCCGCCCATCTCCTGCTTCCACGCCTGATAGCCGGTCTTGATCGCCTCGTCGGTGGTGTGGCTGAGCAATTCGGTCTCCACCGCACCCGGTGCAATGGTGGTCACGCGCACGTTGTGCGGCGCCAGTTCTTCGCGCAGGTTTTCCGACAAACCATGCACCGCGAACTTGGTGCCGACATACGCGACGTGATTCGGGAAAGTCTTGCGCCCGGCCACCGAGCTGACATTGATGATCGTGCCGTGATTGCGTTCGACCATCCCGGCGACGACGGCATGCACGCCGTTGAGCAGACCCTTCACATTGACGTCGAGCATCCGTTCCCACTGCGCCGGATCCTGCTCGCTCATCGCCCCCAGCAGCATCACGCCGGCGTTGTTGATCAGCGCGTCGGCCGGGCCGAATTTTGCTTCTGCTTCGGCGACTGCCGCGAGCAGGGCGGTGCGATCAGTGATGTCGACCTGACGGCTGAGGCTGTTCGGCAGTTTCAGTGCCTCCAGGCGTTCAATACGCCGCGCCAGCAGCAACAACGGGTGCCCGGCAGCGCTGAAACGGCGGGCGGCGGCTGCGCCAATGCCCGAACTGGCGCCGGTGATGATGATCAAGGGCTTGCTCATACGTGAACTCCTGAAATAAGAAAATCAAATGACTGAATGCTGGGCGCAGTATATTTAGCGCGTTCTCGGCTGAAAAATGCCTTATTCCTCTGTCTGTCATCGGAATCACCTATGGATATCCGGCACCTCAAAGCCTTTCTCGCGGTGTTCGAAGAACGCAACATCACCGCAGCGGCGCAACGCTTGTTCATCAGTCAGCCGACCCTGTCGGTGACCATCAAGCAGCTTGAAGAAGAACTCGGCGCGACGCTGTTCGTGCGTCAACCGCGTGGGGTCGAGGTCAGCGCCGAGGCGCGGTTGCTGTACCCGCAGGCGCGGCGCATGGTCGCTGAGGCCGAAGCCTTGAGCCGGATGTTTCGCGGCGGCGAGAACCGCGCGCCGCTGACCCTCGGCATCGAAGGCGACATCGCCGCCAGCCACATCGAAGCCTTCGTGCGCATGGCCCATCAGGCCTTGCCCAATCTGTTGCTGACGCTGGAGGAGGGTTGTCACGGTGACGGGCGGCTGGCGGTGGAGGAGATGTGCTGCGAGGACGAACTGTTCCTGCCGCTGTGGGAAGAACCCTATGTGATGGCGCTGCCGCTGGAGCATCCGATGGCGGTGGCGCAGGCCGGATGGGCGCCGATTGAAGACTGGATCACCTGCCCGCAGCATCCGTCGCATCAGCGCTTGATGGCGTTGTACGGGCGCTCGCCGGAGGCAGTGGCGGGGCATGCCGGCTCGTTGCAGCAGGCGCTGCATATGGTCGCGGCGGGTGTCGGCGTGGCGATGTTGCCGCAGTCGCTCGTCAGCGGGCATGCGCGGGTGGTGGTACGTGCGCTGCACTTGCCGGCACCGACTCGCCGGGTCGGCTTGTGCTATGCGGCGCAGGCGCTGGAATTGCCGGCGATGCGTGGGTTGCAGGGGTATTTTCAGGAGAACCGGCCGGTGGAAATTGCAGCGGCCTGACCGATCGCTTTCGCGAGCAGGCTCGCTCCCACATTGGATCTGTGGTGTTCACAAAATCCTTGTGGGAGCGAGCCTGCTCGCGAAGGGGCGCACCACCTATTCCAGCATTTTGCTCAGCAACCAACTCCCCGCCGGCCCCGGCGGATACAGCCGCGACCACAATGCATCGACATACACCGGCCGCGGCCAGCCACGCACCGTCAACTCCACCAGCGTGTCGTTGCCGAAGCGCGCCACCAGCCAGCGCGGCAACGCCGCCCAGCCGAAACCCATTTCCGCCATTTCCATCAGCATCAGGTAACTCGGCGCCGACCATACCCGGCCCTTCGCCCGGCTGTCATAGGGATTGACGATGGTCGCCAGGCGTAACTCGCGATGCTGCTCCAGCACTTGCTGGTCGACACATTCGATGCCGGTCAACACATGATCACGTTTGACGAACAGCGCCAGGTCCGTGCGCTCGGCGACGGTCGAGGTCACCAGATCCGGCGGATAGGTGTCCTGCATTTCGGCAAACGCCAGGTGCGCGCGGCCACGCTGGACCAACTCGATCAGGTCGTCGCACTCGGCGATCAGGCATTCCAGTTCCAGATCCGGATAGCGCTGTTCGAAGCCGACCAGCGCCGCCTCGAAACGTGCCGATTGATAGGTGTCGGAAATCGCCACGGTCAGCTTCGGTTCGACGCCTTCAGCCAGTTGCCGCGCGGTCATTTGCAGACGACTGGTGGCCGCCAGAATCGCCTCGGCCCGTTGCAGCATCACATGACCGGCCGGAGTCAGGGTCGGTTTGCGGCTGCTGCGGTCGAACAGCACCAGATCCAGATCGATCTCCAGGCTCGCCACTGCCGCACTGATGGTCGACTGACTGCGTCCCAGTTTGCGCGCTGCTGCCGAGAACGAACCTTGAGTAGCCGCTTGGACAAACGCCAGCAGCACTTCTTGCGAAGCCATGAACTATCGCCTTGATCGATGGTTATTGGTTATGAAGTATCGGTGTGAGGGCCGATCATGGCAACTCTCTTCACTCAAGGAGTCAGGCCATGACAGCTAACAAATCCATTGTTGAACGTATCTTTCAGGCCATCGGTTTCGAGTTTCTGGCGATCCTGATCTGCACGCCGTTGCTGGCGTGGATCATGGACAAGCCGCTGTTGGACATGGGCGCCGTAACCGTGCTGATTGCTCTGCTGGCGCTGGCGTGGAACGTGCTGTTCAACGGTTTTTTCGATCGCATGCTCAAGCGCCTGAACGTCGCGCACAACGCCTGGACGCGGGTGGTCCACGCGCTGTTGTTTGAAGGCGGGTTGATTGTGATGGGCGTGCCGCTGATTGCCTGGTGGCTGTCGGTCAGCCTGTGGCAGGCGTTCTTGCTGGACATCGGCGTGCTGCTGTTTTTCCTGCCGTACACCTATGTGTATCACTGGGGGTATGACGTGGTGCGCGAGCGGTTATTGATGGCCCGTGCTGCTTAAGTCTGGAACACAACCTGTGGCGAGGGAGCTTGCTCCCGCTCGGCTGCGCAGCAGTCGTAAACCCGATAAACGCGGTCTGTCTGTCAGACCGCATTGGCCGGTTTTGGGGGGCGCTTCGCACCCCAGCGGGAGCAAGCTCCCTCGCCACAATGTTTGGGTTTAGAGGAACATCCCGCCCGATGCCTCGACCCGCTGTCCGTTGATCCACTGCGCGCCCGGCGCCAGCAACATCGACAACGCACCACCAATATCATCCGGTTGCCCGGCGCGACCCAGTGCGGTGTTGCTCGCGACCATGGCGTTCAACGCCGCGTTGTCGCGCACCGCGCCGCCACCAAAATCGGTCTCGATCGCGCCCGGCGCGAGAATGTTCACGCCGATCTGCCGCGCGCCCAGCTCTTTGGCCTGATAGCGGGTCAGCACTTCCATCGCGCCTTTCATCGCCGCGTAGGCGGCATAACCCGGCAGGCTGAAGCGGGTCAGGCCGCTGGAGATGTTGATGATCCGGCCGCCGTCATTGATCAGCGGCAGCAGTTGCTGAGTCAGGAAGAACGGCCCTTTGAGCTGGATGTTCATCAGCAGGTCGAATTGTTCCGGGGTGGTCTCGGCGAACAGCGCGTGGACACCGATCCCGGCGTTGTTGATCAGGAAGTCGAAGCGCGGACGCTCCAGTTGCTGCAGCGCTTGCGCAACCCGCGAGGCGAAATCGGCAAAGGTTTCGCTGCGGCCGACGTCCAGTTGCAGCATCACGGCTTTGGCGCCGCGTTGTTCCAGTTCTGCGACCAGTGCCTGGGCTTCATCGGCGCGGCTGTTGTAGGTGCCGATGATGTCCACGCCCTGCGCGGCGAGGTGCAGTGCGGCGTTCTTGCCCAGGCCCCGGCTGGCGCCGGTGATCAATGCGATTTTGCGGCTCATGTGAAATCCTCGATTGCGGTGAGTGGTGATGAGCAAAGTTTATTTATCCGCCATTGGGTGATAAACAGACTGAAACCGGAATCACTGATCGACTCTGCCGAACAATCAACGGGTGTCCTGATGAACAAACTGGAACTGCTGCGCACCTTCGTCCGGGTCAGCGAACTGTCGAGTTTCACCCTCGCCGGGGAGAGTCTCGGGCTGCCGCGTTCGACCGTGTCCGAGCACGTGCAGGCGCTGGAAACCCTACTCGGCACACGCTTGCTGCAACGCACCACGCGCAAAGTGCAGGCGACTCAGGACGGCCTGGTGCTGTACGAACGCAGCAAGGATCTGCTGTCGCACATGGACGAGATCGAGGGGCTGTTTCGGCAGGATCCAGCGTCGCTGAGCGGGCGGATTCGTGTCGATATGCCGAACATCCTCGCGCGCCGCTTGATCATGCCGCTGCTGCCCGAGTTCATGGCGCGCCACCCGAATCTGGAATTGGAAATCAGCAGTACCGACCGTCGCGTCGATCTGCTCAGCGAGGGTTTCGATTGCGTGGTGCGTATTGGCGCGCAGCCGGATCAGTCGGTGGTGGCGCGGCATCTGGGCGACTTTCCGATGATCAACTGCGCCAGCCCCGCTTACCTCGAACGCCATGGCGTACCGCAGACCCTGGAGGATCTGGCGCAGCATCGGCTGGTGCATTACGTCGGCGTGCTGGGTTCGCGTTCCGAAGGTTTTGTGTATGAACAGGACGGACAGGTGCGGCGCCTGCCGATGGCTGGCAGTGTCACGGTCAACAGCACCGATGCCTATGAGTCGGCGTGCCTCGGCGGCTTCGGCCTGATCCAGGTGCCGCGCACCGGCATGCAGCCGCATCTGGACAATGGTGAACTGCTGACTGTGCTGCCGCAGTTCACGGCGCCGGCGATGGGCATTTCTATCCTGTATGCGCGGCAACGGCACTTGCCGCTGCGGGTGCGGGTGTTCATGGATTGGTTGGGGGAGGTGATTCGTTCCGCGCTCTAGCCAACAACACAAATCCAAATGTAGGAGCTGCCGAAGGCTGCGATCTTTTGATTTTGCTTTTTAAAAACAAGATCAAAAGATCGCAGCGTGCCGCAGCTCCTACAGGGGATTTGTGGGGTCAGAAAATCTGGGTGAACAGCCAGTACAGGCTGCCCGACAGCAGAATCGCCGCCGGCAAGGTCAGCACCCACGCCATCAGCAGGTTGCGGATGGTCTTCATCTGCAGCCCGCCGCCATTGGCAACCATGGTCCCGGCCACACCCGATGACAACACGTGAGTGGTCGACACCGGCAAACCGAACATGTCCGCCGCGCCGATGGTCAGCATCGCCACGGTTTCCGCCGAGGCGCCTTGGGCGTAGGTCAGGTGAGTCTTGCCGATCTTCTCGCCGACCGTCACCACAATGCGTTTCCAGCCGACCATGGTGCCGAGGCCCAGGGCGATGGCCACGGCGATCTTCACCCACAACGGAATGAAGCGCGTGGCGTTGTCGATCTGCTGCTTGAACAGCTGCAGTTTGTCAGTGGTGTCGGCGTCGAAGTTGCCGACCTTGTTCTTGTCCATCAGGCGGATGCTTTCGCTGGCCAGGTACATGTCATTACGCACGTTGCCCATGGCTTCGGCCGGGACTTTCGACAGCGAGCCATAACCTTTCACCTCTTCGCCAATGTGCCCGGTGAGGGCGGCGAGGGCGGGGATCAGTTGCGGGGTGGCTTGCTTGCTGCGCACGTAATCGGACAGCACCGGGCGCGGATCGACCGGGGCTGGCAGCGGGGTATTTTTCACCAGCGCTTGCTGGGTGACTTCGGCGACGGCAGCGAACTGCAACGCCTGATCGGCCGGCATGGTGCGGTTCAAGGCGTAGGCCATCGGCAAGGTGCCGACCAGAATCAGCATGATCAGGCCCATGCCTTTCTGCCCGTCGTTGGAGCCGTGGGCGAACGACACGCCGGTGCAGGTGGCGATCAGCAAACCGCGAATCCACCACGGTGGCGGGTTGTTGCCTTCCGGCGCCTTATACAGCGCGCGATTCTTGATGAAGGCGCGCATGGCCAGCAGCAACAGCGCCGCGCAGCCGAAGCCCACCAACGGCGACAGCAGCAGGGCGTAACCGATCTTGGTCGCCTGCGCCCAGTCCACGCCGCTGGTGCCGTCGCGCCCGTGCATCAAGGCATTGGCGACGCCGACGCCGATGATCGAGCCGATCAGTGTGTGGGAAGAGGAGGCCGGCAGGCCCAGCCACCAAGTGCCGAGGTTCCACAGGATCGCCGCGATCAACAGGGCGAAGATCATCGCGAAACCGGCGGACGAACCGACCTGCAGAATCAGCTCCACCGGCAGCAGGGCGATGATGCCGAACGCCACGGCGCCGCTGGACAGCAGCACCCCGAGGAAATTGAAGAACCCCGACCAGACCACCGCCACATTCGGCGGCAGCGAGTGGGTGTAAATCACTGTCGCCACCGCGTTGGCGGTGTCGTGGAAACCGTTGACGAACTCAAAGCCCAGCGCAATCAGCAGCGCCACGCCGAGCAGCAGAAACGGGGTCCAGGTGGTGACGGTAGTGCCCAGCTCATGCATGTCGTGCATCAGGCTGTAAGCGGTGAACAGCATCCCCATCGCGAGCACCGCGAAAAAGATCACGTAGGTGAACGGGCCGGTTTTCTTGTCGAGGGCTGGCCTGCCGCTGGGGGCAGAGGCCTGGCGGGCGGTCAGGGAGGGAGTAGCCATGAGCGGACAATCCTGAGCGAGGGAAGGAATGTCGGTCATGATCGTTGCTAAATATTACAGAGAGACTGCGACAGGTCAGTGTTTGGGTTTTTAGCTCCACCACTGATCTGAAGGCTGAAGCAGATCCCTGTGGGAGCGAGCTTGCTCGCGAAAGCGGTGTGTCATTCAACAATGATGGTGCCTGATATTCCGTTTTCGCGAGCAAGCTCGCTCCCACAGGGGAACTGTGCTGGACATCAAGTTTGGTGGTTAGTAATCCCCACGCTTGCGAAACGCCCAACGCCCGGCAATCGCGGTAAACGTCACCACCAGCGCCACCAGAATCCAGAACCCCTCCGGATCACCCGCCAGCGGCACGCCCCCCACGTTCATCCCGAAGAAACCGGCGATGATGTTGATCGGCAGCGCCAGCACCGTGACCACGGTCAGGGTGAACAGGGTGCGGTTGCTCTGTTCGTTGAGGTTGGCGGCGATTTCTTCCTGGAGCAATTTGATCCGCTCGCCGAGGGCGGTGAGGTCGTTGATGATCAGCGCGAACTCCTCGGTGGATTTGCGCAGCTCCTTGACGTCTTCCTTCTGCAGCCACGGCGGCGGACGGTTGAGCAGGCGCAGCAGCGAACCCGGCTCCAGCGCCAACAGGCGTTGCAGGCGCACCAGCACCCGGCGATTGGCGCCGAGTTCGGCGCGGTCGGTCGACAGGCGTGAGGAGAGCAATTCGTCCTCGACCTGATCGACGCTCATGCTGGTCTTGCGCACGATCTGCGTCAGCACTTCACCCTGATCGCGCAGCAAGTGCACCAGCAGTTCCGACGGCGAGCGAAAGCATTCGCCGGCCTTCACCGACGAACGCAATTTGTCCACCGAGTGCAGCGGTTGCAGGCGTGCGCTGACGATCAGTTTGCTGCGCACGCAAACCCACAGCGTCGACACGTCCGAGGAAACCATGCTGCTGAGGTTGAACACCACGTCGTTGACCACCGCCAGCAACGCCGAATCGACGTGTTCGATGCGCGTCGAGCGCGAGCCTTCGTGCAGCGCTTCGAAAAACTCTTCAGGCAATTGCAGATGACTTTTCATCCAGCGCTCGCAGGCGGCGTGCGCAAGATTGAGATGCAGCCAAAGGAATTCATCACTGTCGCTGTCGTCTTGCAGACAACGCAGGGCGGTCGCCGAGTCGACTTCGCGGCCACGTTCACCGGGACGAAAACGGAAGCCGTAAAGCAAACCGAACAAATCAGGATCGCGATGACTGATATCGAGGCTGTGATTCATGGAGGCTCGCTGCGAGGAGGGGACGCCGGTCGCGGAATGGCAGGTTCACTGAGCCGCATCATCGCAATCACGCATGACGCTTGTGTGACTGCAAAATGACAGTGATCGTGATCATTACCGGCAATCCTGTGGGAGGGGGCTTGCTCCCGAATGCGGATGATCATTGAGTGATGATGTGGATGACACGCCGCTTTCGCGAGCAAGCCCGCTCCCACCCTGTGCCATGGTCGATCACAGTCTCTTAATTCACCTACCAATGGTCGGAATTTCTTCAAGAAGCGCTCTGGTACGCCGATCACGCTTAGGTTACGTTGCGCGCGCTTGGCCATGAGCCAAGGCTCGCCGACACGGATGTCCGGCAAAATTCCACGCCTTACCGGGCGTGCCTCATCCCTGTCCTGAGTATCTCGCGATGCTGCAAAAATCCTTGAGAGCACAAATTCTCGCCCTGCTGGGCGGCAGCCTGCTGGCGATGCTGTTGATCGCACTGGCCTGCTTTCACTTCCTGTCCAACGGCGTGCAGAACTACAGCCAGTTGATCGCCGGCCCGTTGCACACCTCGCAACTGATCGACGAGGCCAACCTGCAATTCAAGGTGCAGGTGCAGGAATGGAAAAACGTCTTGCTGCGCGGCAAGCAACCGGCGGACCTGGCCAAGTACTGGGGCCAGTTCGAAGATCGTCAGCGCGATGTGCAGAACATTCTCGGTGAACTGGCCGGCCAGAAAGGCCTTGAGCCGGCGCTGAAAACCCGCATCGAACGTCTGCGTGAAGAGCACCGCCAACTCGGCAGCGCCTACCAGAAAGGCCGCGATGCCTACGTCGCTGCCGGTGCCGATCCAACGGCCGGCGACAGCGCCGTCAAAGGTGTGGACCGTGCCACCAGCGATCAGATGAGCGAACTGGTGGCCGAGTTGCGCAAACAGGGTGATGTGTTGTCGGCCAGCATCAGCGAAAGCGCCGACCGTACTGTGTTGCTGGGGATTCTGGTGATGCTCGGTTCCGGTCTGCTGATCGGTTTGCTGAGCCTGTGGCTGGTCAACCGCAACCTGATCGACCCGATCCGCAAGCTGATCGATTACGTCACCCAATTGAGCCGTGGGCGCCTCGCCGAGCGCGTCGCCAACGACCGTCAGGACGAGTTGGGCAACCTTGCCGCTGCGGCGAATACCCTGCGTGATTTTCTCGCCGAAACCTTCACCCAACTGCAACGCAGCGCCAGTGATCTGGACAGCGCCAGCGGCGAGCTGAACGCCATCGCTACAACCATGGCCGGCGGTACCAACGAGCAGTTCAACCGCACCGATCAGGTGGCCACGGCAATGAACGAAATGTCCGCCACCGCCCAGGAAGTCGCCCGGCATGCCGCCGATGCGGCGCGGGCTGCCGACGATGCCGACCAGTCTGCCCAGCAGGGTGAAAAGGTCATGCAGAGCACCATCCACAGCATCACCCGGATGCGTGGCGAAATCGCCAACACCGCAGAAGTGATCCGTCGTCTGGAAGCCGACAGCGGGCGCATCGGCAAGGTGCTGGAAGTGATCCGCGGCATCGCCGAGCAGACCAACCTGCTGGCGCTCAACGCGGCGATTGAAGCGGCACGGGCCGGCGAGGCCGGGCGTGGTTTTGCGGTGGTCGCCGACGAGGTGCGCAACCTGGCGCAGCGTACGGCGGAGTCGATCATCGAGATCAACCAGATCATTCAGAACGTGCAGACCGGTGCCGTGGACGCGGCGCAAGCGATCGAAAGCGGTCAGACGCGCAGCGACGAAAGTGTCGAGCAAGTGACCCAGGCCGGCGCCATGCTGGAGCGCATCACCCACGCCGTGGAAGCGATCCGCGACATGAACCGCCAGATTGCCACTGCTGCCGAAGAGCAAACCTCGGTGGCCGAAGACATCTCGCGCAACCTGACCGAGATCACCTCGATCGCCAGCACCAACCTCAACAGCGTGCAGCGCACCGAAAGCGCCAGCCAGAACCTGCATGGCCTGTCCGGGCAACTCAATGAAGTCACCGCGCGCCTGAGCGCCTGACGTCTGCCGACGTGTACCGGTTCGGTTACCGAGTCGGTACACAGTCGATCTCAAATCCGTGCGACTGCCGCCGATGGCCGGTTATCTATAACCGGCATTGGAGCCATCCCATGGTCAGCATCACCTCTGTTTCAATCAATCAGACCGTCACCACCGCCACCAGCAAAACCAAGATCAGCGACGCCAGTGACGACACCTCAACCAGTGCAACCAGCAGCGCGGGCGTCAGCGCCGATACCAGCAAAGTGGCGGCCGGCGGTGGCGCGGCTCCGGCGGGCGACAGCAGTTCCGACAGCAGCGGTGAGTCGGATTCGGTGAAAGAACTGCGCAAGCAGATCGCCGAGCTGCAAAAGCAATTGCAGGAACAGCAACAGGCGCTGCAAGCGGCTCAGGCCAAGCAGGAAGACGCTGATGCCAAGGCTGCCGACGTGGCCTCCGCCGAGTCGCAAATCTCCAGCACCTCGGCTTCGTTGCAGACGGCGACGGCGGCGTTGTTGCAGGCGTTGCAGGATTCCGGGTCGAGCAGCTCGGGTTCGCTGGTCAGCACTTCGGCCTGACAACTGCGAACCACTGCAGAACCAATGTGGGAGCGAGCTTGCTCGCGAAAGCGGTGTGCCAGTCGCCTCATGTGTGGCAGACACAACAGCTTCGCGAGCAAGCTCGCTCCCACAGGGATCCAAGGTGTGCTTTTCAGGCAGTGGGCAGGCTGAAGGTGAACAGCGTGCCGCTTTGGGCGGTGGACGCGACATGCAAGCGCCCGCCGTGGGACTGCGCGATCTGGCTGGCGATGTACAGACCCAGCCCGAGGCCGGCCTGGGGCGCGCTGCCGGCAGGGCGCGAGTAGGGGTGGAACAGGTGCGGCAGGACCGCATCGGGAATATGCCCCTGATTTTTCACCGCCAGCATCAACGCACCTTGCTCGACCTGAGCGATGACTTCGATATCCCCGATCGAGTCGCCATGGGCCACGGCATTGGCCAGCAGATTCGACAGCAGCTGGGCAATCCGTCCTCGGTCGCAGCGCACACCCTGCAAGTCGCCAATGGACGCACTGATCGTACGTCCGGGATGCACGTTGCGGATCTCCGTCACCACCTGCTGCACCGCTTCGGTCAGGTCCGTGCAGGGCTGGATATCCACCGGAATGCCTTTGCCCAAGCGCCCGCGAGCAAAGTCGAGTACGTCATCCACCAGCCGCGTCGCCCGTTGCGCACTGCCAAGGATATTACGCACCCGCACCTCGATGGCCGGTTCCGGGTGCTTGCGCAGGAGCATTTCGGCGCCGGCGCTGATGGCGAACAACGGGTTGCGCAAGTCATGGCCGAGCACGGCGATGAACTGTTCTCGCAGCTCGGCGGTTTCGCGCTCCTGCAACAGCGCTGTTTCGGTGCGTTGCGCGTTTTCTTCCGCTTCGATCTGCAACGCGAGCATCCGCGCGAAAGACTCCATGGTGCTCTGGATGGTACTGGACCTGAGGTGCGTCGGGATCGGATCGAGGGCGCAAATGGTGCCGAAGAACCGTCCGTCAGTGCGGAACACCGGCACCGAGATATAGCTCTCGAATTTGTACAGGCGCGGGGTGTGGTGATCACGGTAGAGCGGGTCTTCGCTGGCCTTGTCGATCACCACCGAGACATGTGACTGGCGGATCTCGTGGCACAGGGTGGTGACCACATCCAGTTCGCCGCCGACTTGCAGGCCGAATTCCAGTTGATCGAGCACCGCACACGTGGTCCACGAGTCCTCGGTGACCCGCGCCACGGCGGCAAAACGCATCCCGGTCAGTTCGCGGATCACCTGAAGGATGGCCGGCACCGCGCTAATGCGTCCGATGGTGGCGATGTCTGCTGCTTTGCTCTGCCCCATGCCATCGTTCCCGGCTGCATTGGTTGATTGATTGGGGGCCATACTAGCGGTCTGATGGCGGTTTTGGCATCCCTTCAGGCTGCATCCGCGTGATTTGCCGGCAAACGGACGCAAAAAAGCCGCACGATCGGTGATCGTGCGGCTTTCGGGTGGAGTTGTATCAGGTGTCTAGTTTGTTGCTCAGCACCTTGCCGGTGGTGGCATCGAAGTCGACGTCAAACTCTTTGCCATCGGCGGTTTTCAGCTCGACTTCGTATTCGTAACCGTTGAAGTGGTTATCCAGGTCGGTGTCGGTGATGGTCGCACCCGGGTGCAGTTTCAGCGCTTCGGCGTTCATCGACTCCAGCGACTTGATCTTGCCTTCCTTCACCAGTTGCGGGATCTGGTCGACGCGCACATCAGCCTGGGCCAGGCCAGCGGTCAGGGTCAGAGCAGCGGCGGTGAACAGGGCAGTCAAAGTTTTCATCGTTTCGTTCCTTGGGTATCGAATGGGGTTGATCTGTTTCAGTGGGGCCAGACTAACCAGCGCAACTTAATTCACCCTTAATTGGCCTTGTTCGATTGCGTCGTTTGTTCAATTGCCGTTCGCCGCGCGCTCGCATGCTGTGCCTTCGATCAACGGAGGTGCACATGAAACGCAAGGTTGCCGGGTTGTACGCGCCAGTGTTCTGGGGCGGATTCATCGGGTTCGGAGTTTGGGTGTCGGAAGTGTCGACGTTGTGCTTGTTGCCGCTGTTTGTCAGCGCGCTGCTCGTTTCGTTTGTTGCCGAATGGTCGCTGCCCTATGAGCCGGGCTGGAACCATCCGGCCGGTGACCGGCGCCGCGACATCCTGCACGCATTAGTCAACGAAGCACTGAATGCACTGGGCCTGCTGGCATTGCCGGGCCTGGTAACGCTTTTTGCGATTGACGGCGCATGGCCGCGGGAGTGGCCGTTATGGCTGCAGCTGGCGCTGGCGATATTCATTGCCGACGCCGGGATCAGCCTGATGCATTACGCCAGCCACCGCGTGGCGTGGCTATGGCGGCTGCACGCGGTGCATCACAGTGTCGAGCGACTGTATGGTTTCAACGGTTTGATGAAACATCCGCTGCATCAACTGCTGGAAGCGACGTCGGGGCTGCTGCCGTTGCTGGTGCTGGGCATTCCCTCGCAGGTCGCGGCGTTACTGGCGTTTGCCATTGCCATTCAACTGCTCTTGCAGCACTCGAATGTCGATATCCGCATGGGGCCACTGCGCTGGATTTTCGCCTGGGCGCCGCTGCACCGCTTTCATCACATGAAGTACGGGCGTGCCGGGGACGTCAATTTCGGGCTGTTTTTTACGCTGTGGGACTGGCTGTTGGGCACCGGTTTCTACACCCCGGACTATCAGATCCGCCAGGGTGATCTGGGAATCGGCAGTCGCCCGGATTTTCCCCGTGACTACGCCGCGCAATTGCTTGATCCGTTCGCGACGGTCACGTTGAGTCGCGAGTCAGTGGTGCCGCCAGCGCTGCGCCGTTGAATCAGTCCAGCAGCTGCAAATCGATACGCCGCAACGCCTGACACGCGGTGACGCCGAAGAGTTTTTTCACGCTGCGCGAGAAGTGCGCCGAATCGGCAAACCCCGCCGAATGTGCCGCAGCGGTCACTGGGCTGCCCAGCAGAATCGCCGCCATCGCCAGGCGCAAGCGGCGCCACAGCACCAGTCGGCGCACCGGCAGACCAACCTGACTGACGAACAGCCGCTGCAACTGACTCAGCGACACATGTGCAGCGTCAGCCACGGCGCGCGCCGCGACTTTGTCGATCAGCGAAGCATCGATGGCAGCCAGTGCGCGTTCGATGCGTGGATCGCTCAGCGAGCGGCGCGGACATTGGCGTATCGCGCGATCAAGTGCGGGCAGCGACAGTTCGGCGGCAGACAGTCGATCGACAAGCGTCTGCGCATCAAACAGCAGCGGTTCGGCGTAAACGGTAAACAGCGGATCCGGCGCGTCGACTATCGCGTGGCGCACATTGGAAGCAATCAGCAGCGGGGAGGCGGTGACAGGCGTGCCGTCCAGCAGCACGGTGGCCGGGCGCTCGGGAGCGAGGATGATCTGGTGGGCGTAGTGGGAATGGGGCGCGGTGCGCCCCGACACTCCGTGGATCAGGCCATAGTCGTGCCCCAGCCAGAGGCGGCCTGTCCACTCGGTGTGCGTGTTCACTCAGAACCCGTTGTTCTTCAACACCTGATCAACACTGGCCGCCGCCGGGCGCTTGTAGAACTTCAACAGTTCGCTGGCGCGGTTGGTGAAGATGCCGTCGACACCCGCCGCCATGACTTTCTCGAAGTCCACCGGCTCATCAACGGTGTAGACGTGCACCAGCATGCCCTGATCGTGGGTGTATTGGTTCATCCACGGTTGCACCAGATCCGAATAGCTCTGGTCGCCGCCCTTGGTCAGCTTGGCCGAAGGGCCGGTGCCGATGGCGCCCTGCGACTTGGCGAAATCCACCCATTGTTTGAATTCGGCTTCGGACTTCGGCTCTTGCTTGCCGTAGAACACGTTCTTGTCCTTCTCGCCGGACTCGGCAAAGGTCACTTTCGACTTCGGCTCGATGCTGCCTTCGCCAACCCACAGCAGGAGGATTTTCGGCACTTGCGGCATTTCCTTTTGCAGCAGTTCGAGGCTGTTTTTCTCGAAGGTCTGCAGGATCACCTTGCCTTTGCCCTGGCCGACGCCGAGTTCGCTCTTGGCCAGTTTCGAACCGGCCGGGCTCAGCCAGCCGCGATCCTGCAGCTTCTCTTTGAGGTCATGCTCGATGCCGGGAAACAGCTGCGGCTCCTTGGTCTCGATGTACAGGCCCGGCTTGTGCTGCGGGTTGGCCTGGGCGATGTCGATGATTTCGTCGAGGGTCAGGATCTTCAGGCCGGCGTAGGTCGGACGCGCGCGATCCGGGTAGGCCTTGTTGTACCAGCTGCCGGCGTCGAGGGTTTTCAGTTCGGCCATGGTGAAGGCATTGGCCGGGCTGTCTTTGCGCTCAGGGAACTTGCTGGCGACATCCGTGGTGCGTTGCAGGTTGTTGTCGTGCAGCGCGAACAGCACGCCGTCCTTGCTGCGTTGCAGGTCCATTTCCAGGTAATCGGCGCCAAGGTCGCGGGCCAGTTTGTAGGACGCGGCGGTGGACTCCGGTGCATCGAAGGATGCGCCACGGTGGGCGATCACGGCTGGATGCGGGATGCCATGGGCGGCGGCCAGCGCGTCGATGTTGGTCTGGGCGGCGGCGTGGGCCTGGCCGAAACCGAGCATCAGGCTCAGCATGAGAGCGCTTTTGGTGAAAGTGGCGGGCATGTTCGAGTTCCTTTCGCAGGGCATTTTCAAAGACGTACCTTTTAACAACTGAATCGATTGCGTGCTATCGCCAGACCGACATAAACGTATTAAAAGCGATTTTTCCTGCACTTTTGTGGCGCGGTTTACAGTACGCTTGCCCGTGGCAGACGCCCCGGCAGAGGGCGCGCCGAGTCTGTTGCCCTGCGTGTAAACCATCGATGATTTTTCGTGAGGTTTACCATGCGCATCACTTCCCAACTCATCTGTCAGGCCGCCGATGACCTCAAGGGTTTCGTCGGCCTCAACCGCAAGACCGGCCAGTACATCGTGCGTTTCAGCGAGGATTCGTTCGGCATGGACGTCGCCAATGACGGCATCATTCCCACCAGCGAATTTGTCTGGGCGGCGGCTTCTGATACAACCATGACCCTGAAACGCGAGCTGATCCAGTTGTTGCTGGATCAGAACATTGATGACCGGATCAACATCACCGAGCCGTTGCGGGTGTACATGAGCAAGGTTGAGGTGCCGGAGATTGTGGCGGTGCGCAGTCTGGTGAAAGGCTGAAGTTTTTGTAGTGGCTGTTGCGGCCTCTTCGCGAGCAAGCCCGCTCCCACATTGGATCTGTGGCGTTCACAAATTCCTGTGGGGGCTGGCTTGCCAGCGATGAGGCCAGTGAGAACACAACCAAATTCAAAGCCCGAACGCTGTACCTGTGGGAGCGGGCTTGCTCGCGAAGAGGCCAGTCAGCACGCCGCCATCGTCACTGCCCAAACCGGTATTCCCGCTCCACCCGACACACCCGCGTCTGAAACTTGGAATACCACTGCGCCCGCCCACGCGCCTGAATCACCCGGTGCTCGGGATGCTCGCGCCAGGCCAGAATCGCCGCCTCGCTCTGCCAGTACGAAATGGTGATCCCGACCCCGTCCTCCCCGCGAATCGAATCAATGCCGAGAAACCCCGGTTGCTCGCTGACCAGTTCCATCATGCGCTCGGACGCCGCGGCGTAACCGTTGTCACCCTCGGTGCGGGTCGAGGTGAATATCACTGCGAAACAGGTTTCGTCCGGCTTCATGGGCGCAGCTCCACGCACGCTTCGACGAACGCCCGCACCAGCGGCGGAACCTGGCCCTTGAGCGCCGCACGTTCCGGTTGAAACAGCGTGGCGACAAAAAACACATGGTCTTTCAATTCGATCGCCCGCAAGTCACCCGCCGAATCGTGCCCCACGGCGTGTAGCTGATGAGTCAGCAATTCTCTTTCGAACTGCGGATTCACACTGTAGCGACAGCGATAGCCTTCATGAATCTCCGACGTTTCGTACGCCTTGGCAATCAACGAGCCGGCGACCAGATGAATGCTGTCCACCGCTTCCACCAATGAACAGGTCAATGGCGTGAGCACCGCTCGCTGCGAGTCCGGCGACGTTTCACCATGCTCGGCATCGGCCCAGCCCAGCACGTTGCGGGAAAATTCCAGCACCGCATGCTGAAAACCGCCGCAGGTGCCGAGGAAAGGGCGCTGTTGTTCGCGGGCAAAACGGATGGCCCTGAGTGCGCCAGCTTCACTCTTGTAGGGACTGGCCGGGACGCACCAGAAACCGTCGAAGTTTTGCAGCGGAGTATCGGCGTGGATCTGCTCGGTGGGCAGCCATTCGAATTGCACATCGCGGCCGCTCTGCTCGGCGATCAGGCCGAGGGCAACGGGGATCGCCTGGTGGGCGGTGACTTGGGGATCGTGATCGCCGATCAGGGCGATGGAAATGGCGTCCATGGGCTTTCCTTGATTTGAGTGAGTGATGAATCTCTGTGTGCAGTTGTCGATCACCGGGGCTCACTATAGATTGGCGTTCACGCACTCAATATTGGCGTTTCCCCAAGTGATCAATGCAGCGACGCACTATCGGCTCGACTACCCGGATCTGGCGCTGATCCTCGCTTTGGTGCGTGGCGGCTCTCTGGCCCGGGCGTCGCAGTTGCTCAGGGTCGATGTGTCGACGGTGTTTCGCGCGGTGCGTCGTCTGGAGTCAGCGCTGGGTCAGCAATTGTTCGAAAAGAGCCGCGCCGGTTACTTGCCAACCACCCTCGCGCAGACTTTGGCCGAGCAGGCCGAACGCGCCGAGCAGGCACTGGAAGCGGCGCGGATCGGTGTGGAGCAGGGCGGCGAAGTGGTCAGCGGCACGGTGCGCCTGACCTGTACCGATTCGGTGCTGCAAGGTCTGCTGCTACCGGCGTTGGCGCAGTTCATGCCGAACTATCCGGCGCTGACCATCGAGCTGAGCACCACCAACGATTTCGCCAACCTCAGCCGCCGCGATGCCGACATCGCCCTGCGCCTGACGCGTACGCCGCCGGAGCACCTGGTCGGACGGCAATTGGCGAAGGTTTCCTACCGGGTCTGCGCCAGTGCGCGTTACCTGCAAAACGTCGATGCGACGGATCTGGCGGCGCTGACCTGGATTGCTCCGGACGAGTTTTTGCCCGATCACCCGACCGTCGCCTGGCGGCGCCAACAGTTGCCCGGCGTGATCCCGAGTTATCGCTGCAACAGCATGCTTTCGGTCACTGAACTGGTGCGTGCCGGGCTGGGCGTGGCGGCGTTGCCGGACTTTCTGATGACCGAGGGTTTACAGGCCTTGAGCGAACCGCTGCACGGTTATGACACCGCGCTGTGGTTGCTCACCCGCCCGGACTGCCGGGCGTTGCGCTCGGTGGTCACGCTGTTCGATGAACTCGGGCGGGCGCTGCGACTGGCGTGATCAGGGCTGGCGAGTCTGGCAAATGTGTTCGTGCAACTCGCGGGTCAAACCCTCAATGCGTTCGGTCAGGCTTTTGGTCATTTTGGTGAGCTGGGTGTTCTGCTCCAACAGCTCGAGCAGTTGCGCGGTGGTCTTCGCCGCCTGCGCCTGGCGTTCGGTGTTGGCCTCCGCCAGCGCTTCGCGGTGCTGTGCATCGGCATCCGCTTGCGCCTTGTCGCGCGCGGCCTGACGGGTTTGTGCCAGCAGGATCAACGGTGCGGCATAAGCCGATTGCAGGCTGAACGCGAGGTTCAGAAGAATGAACGGGTAAACGTCGAAGGTGGTGACGCCCGTCACGTTGAGTACAACCCATAACAGCACGATCAGGGTTTGCGCGCCCAGAAACGTCGGCGTGCCGAAAAATCGCGCGAACGCCTCGGCGCGCAGGGCGAACTTGTCGTTGCCGAAAGTGGTGTTCAAGTGCGCGTGAGTGCGGTGGAAACGCAGGTGATCGACTGGGGCAGCAGCGGGCGTGTCAGGTTTTTCTGTGGTCATGATGGGCTCGGCAGGATTTGGGACTGAAGATCACTATAGCCCTGCATCAAGGCTGACGGCCCCTTCGCGAGCAAGCCCGCTCCCACCTTGGAACGCATTTCCCTGTGGGAGCGGGCTTGCTCGCGAAGGCCGCGACTCGGTCCAAAGCCTCAGCACCGCGATCATCCCGGCGCCCGCTCATCGGCAAACATGCCCCACCCTGGAACGCATTTCCCTGTGGGAGCGGGCTTGCTCGCGAAGGCCGCGACTCGGTCTAAAGCCTCAGCACCGCGATCACCCCGGCGCCCGCTCATTGGCAAACATGCTCCCACCCTGGAATGCATTTCCCTGTGGGAGCGGGCTTGCTCGCGAAGGCCGCGACTCGGTCTAAAGACTCATCACCGCGATCACCCCGGCGCCCGCTCATTGGCAAACATGCTCCCACCCTGGAATGCATTTCCCTGTGGGAGCGGGCTTGCTCGCGAAGGCCGCGACTCGGTCTAAAGCCTCAGCACCGCGATCACCCCGGCGCCCGCTCATTGGCAAACATGCTCACCGCCTGCACCGCTTCACTGGCACCATCGCGAATCTGCAGAATCACGCTGCCGGCCTGATCCGCCAGTTCAACGCCTTGTGCTGCCCGCCCTCGGGTGCCTTCCATGCTTTTGATCGCCTGGCGGGTTTCGCTCTGGATCAAACCGATCATGTTGGAAATCTCCGCCGTCGAGCCGCTGGTGCGCGCCGCCAGTTGCCGCACCTCATCCGCCACCACCGCAAAGCCGCGGCCCTGATCCCCGGCGCGCGCCGCTTCAATGGCGGCATTGAGCGCCAGCAGGTTGGTCTGGTCGGCAATCGCGCGGATCGTGTTGACGATCGCCGTGATCTGCTCCGAACGTTCGCCGAGTTGCGCGATCAAGGTCGACGACTGCGCGATGTCGTCAGCGATCTCCCGCATTTCACCGGCCGCTTGCTGGATCACCTGGGTGCCTTGCTCGGCGACTTTCCGGGTTTCCACGGAGATGTGATAAGCCGCGCTGGCGCTGCGGGCATCCTGCTCATGTTGCTCGACGCGGGTGGTGACGTCCGTGGCGAATTTCACCACTTTGCACAGGCGCCCGGAGGCGTCGTACACCGGGTTGTAGTTGGCCTCGAGCCACACAGTCTGCCCGCGCTTGTCGACGCGCTCGAACTGACCCTGAAACAACTCACCCTGGTTCAGCCGCCGCCAGAAATCCTCGTAAGCGCTGCTGTTGACCAGCTCCGGTCGGCAGAACAAGCGGTGATGTTTACCCTTGAGTTCGGCGAGTGTGTAACCCATACGCGTCAGAAAATTCTGGTTCGCTGTGAGAATACTGCCGTCGAGGTTGAATTCGATCACCGCCATCGCCCGGTCGATTGCCTGAAGCTTGGCGTTGGCCTCGCTTTCCTGCTGCACCTTGGTCGTCACGTTCATGGCGAACTTGACCACTTTGACCACGCGCCCCGACGCATCCTTGATCGGGTTGTAGTTGGCTTCAAGCCAGATCGGCTGCCCCTTGCTGTCCACGCGCTCGAAGGTGCCGGACTGGAACTGGCCGTTTTTCAGGCGCGACCACAATTCGGTGTATTGCGCGCTACGGCCAAACTCCGGGGTGCAGAACAAGCGATGAGGCTGGCCGATCACCTGTTCGGCGCGGTAACCCATGGTTTTGAGGAAGTTGTCATTGGCCTTCAACACCACGCCATCGAGGTCGAACTCGATCACCGCCATGGAGCGGTTGATGGCTTCGAGCAGGCCATTCTGTTCGGTGATGGTGTGTTGAAGGTCGTTGAGAGCGGACTGATGGCGATTGAAAAACATGTGAGCAGTACCTGGAAGTAGGGAAAGACGAGGTTTGTGTCCCTGTTTCCGCGCTGGCAGAGCAAATGCCGGATGAACATTTGCCATTAACTGCAAAGTGCCAGCATCCAGGCTGACGCGCCAATCTTATACAAACTAATTAGTCTTGTACAAGAAAGTGCGCGCCAACATGTGTAGAGCTTTTTCAAAGGCTGAATTGGCTGGCGTCGTTTGAGCTCGGTCGACCCAGCGCCACGCTGATCGTGTTGCGCCCCGTGTGTTTGGCGGTGTACAGCGCCTTGTCGGCGTCATCCAGCCAGGCAATCGCATCGGTGTAGGAAGGCTGAAAGCGCGCCAGACCGATACTCAGGCTGACCCGCAATTCCGGCACATCGGGATGACGGTACTGGTGCAAGGCCAGGCGCAATTGTTCCATCCGCGCCTCGGCCTTGAGCAGTGGCTGGTCGGGCAGGATCACGCAGAACTCGTCGCCGCCATACCGGCCCGCCGGTTCACCTTCGGCCAGCAGTTTGAGTTCACGGGCCAGATGGCGCAGCACAGCGTCACCAATGATGTGCCCGTAGTTATCGTTGATGGTCTTGAAGTGATCGATGTCGATCAGCGCCAGAATGTCCGGGACGTGCTGCTGCTGGCAGCGCTCGAATTTGCTGTGCAGCAGATCTTTCCAGGCGCCGTGATTGAGCAGCCCGGTGAGGCTGTCGGTGCGGCTCAGGGCGCTCAACGCTCGTTTGTGCTGGGCGAGTTTGATCGCCAGTTGATAAGACACCATGCCCAGTGCCAATGGATAAAGGGTGAGCATCGGCAGGCAGGCCCAGACCTGGATCTGCGTCATGGTCAGGCTGAACTTGAAACCGAAAATTGCCCAGCCCAGCAGCACCCCGGCGAACTGGGCGAGTGCACCGAATACGAACAGGCGTCGGCCCCCGGCGGCGACATTGTTCATGGTCATCATCGACAGGATGGTCACGGTGGTCAGCGGGTTGAACTGAAAACACGCGGTCCAGAAGCCGCCGCACAACGAGTCGTACAACAGATTGCGACGTTCGGCGTGGTAGGGAAAGTTCGAGCGGGTCGAAACCTGAAAGGCCAGATGCGGCCAGATAAAACCGTTGAACACCAGCAGCGCCCATAGCCAGGCCGGCATGTGCAGCGGATACAGTGCTGCCGCGACGCTGAAAAAGCCGACGCCCAGACCGATGGCCCTGGGCAGATAGATGCGTCTGGCGAATGACAAGCCTTTGCCGCGTTGGTTTTCCATGATGTCCTGCGCCAGATTCATCCTGAAATACTTTGCAGTGTCTTTTTCAGGCTGACCGTTCGTCGGTCAAATGTCGGACATTGTCATTTATTCCAACGGGAATAATCAGTGTCCTTCCGAGCCATTTAATCGCGGTGGGTGCAGGAGAGGGGCGGTCTAGAGATGGTATCGCGCCAGAAACATCTCCATTGCCGACTCGGCCACGGCTTGTTGTGTTGCCGCATCCAGCGGCGCCTGGCCCATGGAAATCTGCGGCCAGAAACCAAACGACTTCAACAGCCCCTGCACCTGCTGCGCGGCGAACTCCGGATCAACGGCTTTGAGCCGACCATCCGCCTGAGCGGCGCGAATCCACACCGTCAAGCCTTCTTCCCGCTCGCCCATGCGCGCCACCATATCCTGCGCGCGCTCCGGAGAATGGATGGTGGCGGCAATCGCCACCCGCGCCAGACCGAGAAAATTGTCATCGGCCATCATCTGCAGTTTAGCCAACAACATCTGCTGCAGTTGCTCGCGCAGCGGCTGATCCGGGCGATAGGTCACGGCCTGTTCGGCAGTGATGCGTGCCCAGAGCTGGTTGAGAATTTCGGCGAACAGTTCTTCTTTGCTCGGGAAATGGTTGTACACCGTGCGCTTCGACACCCCGGCGGTGGCCGCGATCTTGTCCATGCTGGTGATCTCGAACCCGTTGGCACGGAATTCGGCAATCGCCGCCTGAATGATGGCTTCGCGTTTGCGGTCGGTGAGGCGCTTTGGAGCTGTCATAAGTACGCTTCGGCAGAGAAGGGGGGGAATTACACTTGGCAGTTTACTTGTCATCCGGTTTGATGCAACCTAGAAACTACACCGCCCAGTGTAATGTTGCGTTAATCCGCGCAACCTAAAAACCAGACAGTTCGGCTGATGCGTGCGTGCCTTGGCCATTTATCGTCCCACCGTGAAAAACCGTGAATTGCGCGGTTTTTCTGGAGTCTCTCAGTCATGGCCAACCCAGAATTCCCTGCGGATCAAACTTCCACGCCTGAAGCCTCTCGCCAGGATCAAGGACTGTTCCGTAACCATGCGCCGGTGCAACGCGAAGGCCTGCGCAAGATGCTGCGGATCATGTGGAACATGATCTTTCACAAGCCACGCGATACCCGTCCCGCCGCTGCGATCCCGGTGCACGCGCTGACGCGTGAAGACTTGCTGGCAGCCCCGAACCACAGCGTCTACCGCCTCGGACACTCGACCTTGCTGCTGAAGCTGCGCGACAAATTCTGGATCACCGATCCGGTCTTCGCCGAGCGTGCCTCGCCAGTGCAATGGGCCGGCCCGAAACGCTTTCACCAGCCGCCGATCAGCATCGACCAGTTGCCGCCGATCGAAGCGGTGATCCTGTCGCACAACCACTACGACCACCTCGATTACCAGGCGGTACTGAAACTGGCGGCTAAAACCAATTACTTCCTGACCCCGCTGGGCGTCGGCGATACCCTGATCAAATGGGGCATCGACGCCAGCAAAGTCCGTCAATACGACTGGTGGCAGGGCACTGAAATTGCCGGCATCCGCTTCGTCGCCACCCCGTCGCAGCATTTCTCCGGCCGTGGCCTGTTCGACGGCAACAGCACCCTCTGGGCCTCGTGGGTGATGATCGACGGCGACACGCGGATCTTCTTCAGCGGCGACAGCGGCTACTTCGACGGCTTCAAACGGATCGGCGAACAGTACGGCCCATTCGACCTGACCCTGATGGAAACCGGCGCCTACAACGTCGAATGGCCGCACGTGCACATGCAACCCGAAGAAACCCTGCAAGCCCACATCGACCTCAAGGGCCGTTGGCTGTTTCCGATCCACAACGGCACCTTCGACCTGGCGATGCACGCTTGGCACGAACCGTTTGACCGGATTCTGTCACTGGCCTGGGAACGCAGTGTTGCGATCACCACGCCGCAAATGGGCGAGGCGTTCAACCTGATGCAGCCGCAGCGCGGGAGTGCGTGGTGGTTGGCGGTTGAAGGGGAGAGTGAGGGCGTGGTTCAGAACGCCTGATGAGTTAAAACCGGTTCGCCTCTATAGAGGCGAACCTTATTTTTCGAGATTGTTTTCCGACATCAAGTCCCCATAGCTCACCAATGTGGAAACGTTTATGTCGCGGAATTTCCCCCGGAGAATCTCTTCCAGACTTTCCGGATTCAAACCAAGTCTTTGAGCTACGTCGGCTTTGCTCATGGGAGCTGTTTCGATGAGTGCAGCTAATCGTGTGACATGCCGGACCTTATTTTGCATGTCACCCGCATCCACGCCTTCCAGATCCTTATAAACGCAACCTTTGCTTTCTTCGATTTCACTCAATTTCCGCGTCCTTATTCAGCCATCGCATAATCCCCACGCCCCACTGCTTCCGATGGCGCGCCCATACTCGCACTGCGACCCGGCGCAAACCCCGGAAAAAACACCAGCCCCTGCGCCTCAAACCGGTAAGCCAACGCCAGCCGCGCCGCATCCGCCACGTCCTGCTGCGCTTCAAACCGCTGAATATCGTCCACCGCAACCTGCGCCTCGCGCGACAGCTGTTCCACGCTCCAGCCCAGCATCGCTCGGGCCTGGACGCAGTGCGTCGGGGTGAACTGGAAAAGGGCAATGCGTTCGAGGATGTGGTTCATCGCAAGAGAGGCCATGGTGTGCTCCGGGCTCAAGAGTGCTGATTGAAAATGTACTGTGTTTTTGTACAGTTGTTTTCGGCCGGGATCAAACGCATTTTTTGATTTGCCCTAGTTCGCCGCCTCCAACCAGACGGACGGTGCCTGTCCGAGGATGCGCCGGAACATCGTCGAGAACGCCGCCGGGCTCTCATAACCGAAATCCAGGGCGATCCGCGTCACCGCTTCACCGGCCGCCAGACGGGCCAGTGCCAGCACCACGCAGGCCTGTTGCCGCCATTGGCTGAAGCTCAACCCGGTCTGCTGCCGAAACAGTCTGTTGAAGGTGCGCAAGCTTATGTGCAACTGCTCGGCCCAGTGTTGCGGCGACTGATGGGCGTTCGGCTGAAGCAGAAAGGTCTGACACAAAGCGAGCAGCTTTCCGTCAGTCGGCAGCGGAATATGCAAGGGCAGGGGCGCACTGCGCGCCAGTTCATGCAGCAGCAGCTCCATCAACACGCCGTCGCGTCCTTGGAGGTCATAAGTCAGCGGCACTTCCACGGCTTCCATCAACAAGTGCCGCATCAACGGTGAAACGCTGATCACCTGACAACGCTGGCCCAAATCCACCGCCCCCGGCTCGATGTACAAACTGCGCGTACTCACGCCGAGCATCAGCACTTCATGCGCCACTCCCGGCGGAATCCACACCGCCCGTTGCGGCGGCACTACCCAGTTGCCGTCATGAGTACGAACCTGCATCACCCCGGTCGCGCCGTACAGCAATTGCGCCCGCCGGTGCGTATGAAATGGCAACAGATGGCCGTGGGAATAATCCGTACCGATCGCCACCACCGGGCGCGGAGTGTCATCCAACTGACTGATCGAAATATTGCGCATCGAGGGCGTCCCGGTGATTGGCGTAAACGCAAACATTATTGGCTGAGTTGCTGAAGCAGGCCAAGCCGCGGCGCTCTATCGTCGACAGCTCGCCATCACCGGAAGACGCGCCATGTTCTACCTACTGCTGACTCTCCTCGGCTGCCTGACCGGCATCACCGCCGTCCTGTTCGGCTTCGGCGGCGGCTTCGTCGTCGTGCCGCTGCTCTACCGCATGCTCAGCGCCAGCCACGGCGTCGACGACCCCATCGGCCAATCGGCCATGCACATCGCCGTCGCCACTTCGACCTGCGTGATGATCGTCAACGCCCTGATGGCCACCGACAAACACCGCCGCGCCGGCAACCTGATCCGCCAATACCTGTGGCCGCTCGGCGGCTTCATCGCCCTCGGCGCGATCATCGGCGCGATAGCCGCGGTGTGGGCCAGCGGCGAAATCATTCGCTACGCCTTCATCGCCTACCTCGGCGTGACCATCATCGACTGCCTGCTCAGACGCGGCTTCCTCACCCGCAGCGAAGGCGTCATCCCACGCCGACTCCGCAGTACAGAAACATCCGGCGGCGGTGTAGGCATCGGCGCCATCGCCACGTTCCTCGGTGTAGGAGGAAGCGTCATGACCGTGCCGCTCCTGCGCCGCTGCGGACTGAGCATGTCCCAGGCCACGTCCATGGCGAACCCGTTGAGCGTGCCGGTGGCAGTGGCCGGAACGCTGACCTACATGGCACTGGCCGGTTTCAGTGAGACGGATCTGGGCGCGTGGTTTGTCGGGTATGTGGATTTGCTGGCGTTTGCGGTGCTGACGCTGGGGTCGTTGGTCGGGATTCGCTTGGCCACGCCGTGGATCGGGCGGATACCGGATCGGGTGCATGCTTGGGTGTATATCGGTCTGTTAATCGTCGTGATGCTGGGCATGCTGCTCAAGTAGAGCCTCGATTCCTGCGCGCATCCTCTGCATACTTCGCAGCCTCATTCATTCAGGGATCGATCCATGCTCAAGGGACTGCTGCGCCTGGCGCCATACGCTGCGGCGCTGTTCACACTGATTTCCACCACCAGCCATGCCGAAGATGGCCGGCGCGTGTTCACCGGTACGCTGGGCAAGATGCCGATTGTGGTGGAGCTCAACACCACGCAGCAGGACGAAGTCACCGGCCGCTACTTCTACGAGAAGTATCACCGCGACCTGGAACTCAGCGGCTCGCTGCAAGACAGCACATTGAATCTCGTTGAAGGCAACAACCGCTATGGCGACGACAAACCGCTGCCCACCCTGAAGTTGAAATCCACCGCCAATGGTTGGCAGGGCGAATGGCAAAACCCCAAGGGCAAGAAGCTGCCGGTGCAACTGACCGAAGCCAAACTTCCTGCGCCGAGCGCAACTACGCTGCCCTTTATTGCCACTTTGCCGAAGAGCGATCCCTACGAGTATTTGCGCTTACAGGGGCTCAAGCTCAAGCCGGAGAAGAAAGAAAACTTCATGGGCTACGACCTGCAATGGTGGACGGAGCCTGAGTCGAAGATATCGTTGTTCAGTGTCGAGTCTGGCTATACGAAAGAAGAGCAGCAGCGGATCAATAACCACTTGCTCGGACGGCTCTGGACTGAAGTCATCGACTATCACCGCTGCATGATGGATGGCGGGGAATACGCCGAGTTCGATCAAGGGGCTGCCCCTGAGTTTCTCTCGCCGGACGTGGTCAGCCTGGACATCTCCACCGGTTACAGCTGCGGCGGTGCCCACCCGGATTTCGGCAGTTCGCCAATCAACCTCGACGTCCACACCGGCGAATTGTTGAAACTCAAAGATGTACTGTGGATTGGTGAACCGAATAGCGCGGCCACCGAATACGATCAGCTGAAAGTCATGGCGCCGTGGCTGGTCAAACAGTTCACCACGCTCTATCCCGAAGAGATGAAGAAGCCCGCCGAAGATGACGGCAGTTGCGATTACTCCGATGAAAGTGTCTGGGGTTATTCCAACTGGCACTTCGCGCCGAAGGGGATTTACCTGGGCGCTTACTTCGCCCGTTACCAACGTAACTGCGACAACCCCGATTGGTCAGTGCTGCCGTACTCGCTGGTCAACCAGCATCGTGGCGCAGCCAAACTGCAATTGCCCAAAGGTTAACCGTCACGCCAACCCCGGCGCTTCCCGCACAATGAAGTGATCCAGGTTCTCAATGTTGGCACTGAACACCCCGAACGTCTGTTCGGGGTTCTTCTTGCTCGGCACCTGCTTCAACTCCGGCGTCACGCCATAGAAGAAACAGAACAACTCCTTGTCGCTGTCGATCGCGTGCTTGATCTCTTCCAGAAACGCCTTGCGCTTGCGGTAGTTGTCGATCAACTTCTTGCTCAAGTAAACGTTCACCGAATACGGCTTCTTCTTCGCCTCATCCGCCTGCTTGAACCAGACTTTCTGCTCGAAATCTATGCGAAAACTCTGGGTGTAATCCCTGATCTCCTTGATCTTGCCCCAGTAAATCAGCCCCTTGTTATCCGTCAGATACTCGATCTTCTTGAAGAACGAGCCATAAGGCGCCGTGTGGTCGCCGATCTTCAACGGCATACGCTTGAGCAATTCCTTGTCGGCGAAGTTCGACACAAAACACTCCACCGGATGCGCAAACACACTGGTCTTGTCCGGCGCCGTCTCACGCCCCGGCGACTCCCTGGAACTCACCTGCGCCACCCGCACCGGATCATCCCGCAACACATCCGCCGCATCCGCTGGCGCAATAGGCTTGCGCACATACTCACGCCGCGTCAGCAACAACTCCGACGGAAAATGCTCCTCCCGACCGTCATCCGATTCCGCCCCGTCCGCCTCCAGGCCCGACGCCGGCGTCTTCAGTCTGACATAAGGGCAATCCGACACATGCCGCGTGCTGGGCATGTTCTTGAAGTGCGGCGTGCGCACGTAATTCACATTCTTAGCGTTGAACGTCCCCAACAAGTTGGCCGCATCGAACGCCAAACGGCAGGCATCGTTGGGGCACTGGAAATGCTCCTTGGCGGAATCGAACTCCATGGTTTCGTCGAAATTCAAATCGCGCACGTCATAGATCGACAGCTTGTCGTCGAGGCTGAGGCAATAGGCGAGGTCGAATTTCATGGCAGGCTCGGTTCCTAGGTGTTGGGGTAGAGGCTAGAGTGCACGTTTTCCTTTTTATAGGATAGGTAGGGTGGAAGTGCTTTTTCACGATTTATTGTTGTGGTTTAATCTTCTGATTACTGGGTTGCTAAGTTTGGTGATGTTGGATGCTTAATTAAGAAAGGAGATGTAAGTGCGTTTTTTTCCAAGCAAAAAGCAATGGATTGGGTGGAGTCTGCCTAGTAAGTTAACAGCGGTGGGTTTTTATTTAACACTGTTGCCTATGGTTATAGGTGGGATGTCTTATGTTGCTGTAAAGGTGGAGAGGTATTTGTCAAGTCAAATCGGTATTGTTGATGTCGTGATGGTGGGAGATGATTTTAAGGACGTTTTTTCTAGCTTTAATTCGGATCGCAATATAGATGTATCTTATCCATACGTTAGTACGATAATTTCAAGTGGTTTTGTTGATAAGATTAATCGAGAGATTGAAAGTAATGTTTTGGATGCGATTCAAAGTAATTTGTTGGAATATCGGGTGCGTTATGAAACTGGTGTTTTGACGAAGAATCTAATTAGTTTGAAAGTTTATCAATACTATTATTACGATGGTGCGATGAACGGGAATGAGTCTGAGTTTTCTCTTAATTTTGATCCTGTTGCAGAGAGGTTTTTTGATTTTTTCGATGTTTTTGATGCAAGGCGAGATGCTTTAAATGAGCTTAAGAAGAAGATATCTAGGGAGATGAGTAAGATATGTGAGTATGGTGTATTTGATGATCGTTTTGAAAAAGCAAGTTATGTGCCTAGGTTTTTTATTAAAGAAAATGATGTTGAGTTTGTGTTTAGTGAGTATGAGGTTACGCCCGGGGTGTGCGGGAGCTTTGTAGTTAAGTTGCCCTATAAAGATATAGTTAATTACTTGAAGGTTGATGGCCCTTTAGGTCACTTAGCTCCTGCTTCAGGAGATTGGGAGGCAGGTGGGCACTTTGTTAATAGTGTTATGGAAGAACTAGAAAAGCTTAAATCCAAGTACTAGTTTGCTTTAATCTAAAAGCTCGGGGTTCTCAAAAAAATCAGTAACTGACGTCTTGTACATACGCATACATTTGTGGGGAGGGAATTTGCTTTCGCTGGGCTGCTCAGCAGCCCAAAACTCGACAAACGTGGTACATCAGACAGATCAAGTTGTTTGCTTGGCGAACTCTTAGCAGTCGAACGGGAACAAGATCCCTCGTCACAATTTTATTCAGCCCAATTACTCAGGCTTCAACCGCTCAACCTTCATATAAAGCGAAGCTGTGAATTCATCCCGATCACTTGCATGGTGACAGCGTCGATGACAATTCGGACATAGGGCCACGGCATTGCTCGGACGATCCGAACCTTCCTGCGCCAAATGTTTAACGTGATGGACCTCAAGAAACGGTCTGCCGTCTTTTTCAAACGGAGCTGGTTGGCCGCAGCCCTCACAGATACCTTTGGCCTCTTGACGAACCCATGCTCTCACCTCCGGATCGCGAACATAGGATTTTCCGCTTGTCTGAATTTGCTCTGGTTCCACAATCCCTTTCGGCTCACCCTTGAACTGCTGTTTCTCAAGTTTGACGGCGCGGCGCTCCAGTGTTGCCTCATCAGCCGTTGGAGCAAAATCTTCGGGCGTCAAAGTGCTTCGAGCGTTAAGTGCTTCACGAATACTGCGTTCAACATTTGCACCGACATTCTTGGCGGGTTTGTACCCCTCAATGCGATCTCTTCCGAGTTCGATTAACACGGTAGAGATGTTTTGCATCCGAAACTCAACCGAACCTTTGGTGCGGCCCGCTAAGGCACCCTTGCGCAGCACGCGATTCTCATGAGCCTTATTGACCTTCTGACCGCTTTGCTCGCGTGACAACATGCTGAGATAGGCATCGACCGCAGCCTGAATCTCCGCGTCACTCCAATCGCTGTTGCTCTTTCCAGTATCCATATAATCGCCGAGGGTTGAAAACCCTCGGACGATACTGAGTGGCCATCATGGCTGTCTACGAAAATTCCTACAAGAAATAGCGACGGATTTCGCGAGATCCTACAAACACCTCTCTAGCCCATCAGATGCTTCGACGGTTGAAACACTTGCGTAACCCTACGCCACCAAGGCTTTGGCACTGCAACCTGTCGTTGGGACTGATGGTTCCGCAGGTAAGGCATATCTCTTAGCCGGATCCAGCTCTCGTCCTGCCAATGCACCAAGCTCAACGACATCTCTGGCCAATTCAGCAAACTCGACATTGGCCGATCTGAACTTATCGAGTGTTCCGAGTCGCGTAACGTTGGCACCACCAGATGAGTAAGCCGTTCACGCAAAAGCCGATTTTCTGGGACGTAGTGATACATAAGCAGCGCATAGACGCCGGACTCGCTGATCATCAACAGCTTTTCAGGCTGCCGGTAATGATTAATCCACAGAAAACGGTATTGAACCTTGTCTAGCCTAGCGACCATGCGATCACTGAGCTGGACGCCCATTAAACGATCTATATCGCGTGCACTGGACCACGGTTCCTTTTCGGGAAGGAGGCTATGCAGATGAAGGTTATGGGGGGTAAATACTGTGGAATTGCGTGAGTCAGACATGATCAGCCTTCCGAACAGGAAGCATAATTTCAGCAGCAAAGCTGTAGGCGATTTGCTTCATGCCGAATGGAAATGCTCAGGATTATCTATTATGCCTACTTAATAGATTTCTTAGGACAAGGGCGTCGGGAGTTAAGAAACCCCAAATAGTAGGCCAGTCATATTTCCCTTGCGGGTCTTGTATTAGCCCACTTCCGTCATATCAGGGTTTCTTAAATCACAAGAAGTCTGTAGGCAAAGAGCCGCATCTTTCGGATGCGGTCAGGCCGCTACTTGAAGCATTTCTTAGGTGCTGTGTTGACGATTATGACTTAGCTATCTGTAGACACCGTTGATGTAGGATTAATCCTAAGTGTTATGAGCGCTAACTAGAAACGATCGGGTGTGTTAACAATTCAAAATTTTTAATGTATCTAGACTTTTTACTTCTAGATGGCTGGAAATGAAATAAGTAGTTTTGCAGCCAGCTATGGTACTCAAGAAGCTTTGGGTCATCCAAGATATGGGATTCATTGTCAAGGTAAATGGATTTGGCGTTATCGTATACCTTCTTCCAGTTTTTGCTGTCAAGAACATGAAGTTGGTAGTGTTCCCCACATCGGATTATTAGTTTTTTTTGAATTAATTGGCTTAATTCATCGCTTTCGGCCGGGCTCTCACTCTCGTTGATTAGCTTTTGAATGACAGATTTATGGATTAGGATTCTTGGAAAAATTGATTTTGAAGACTCCAGATTGTACGCTTCTGTCAAGGCGAGACTATAGGTAATGTGAGTGGTTTCATAATGTTTATTGTAAGCAATCCCGCCTCTTATAAGAAGTCCATTCTGTAAAAAGCGAAGATACACATCTTTTGCAGCGTTCAGAAACTGAACGATATTATTGCTTGAGCTCATAAATATTGAGTCGGAAATGCTTTTGTGCTGAACAGCTCCTACTTCCATCTGTTCAAATACTCTATATGAGGTAATCAGTTTTTCTTTGAAAAGCTCAGTACCATTTTTTTCGTCATTATTAAGATAATAACGATAACCCATGACGTCGAGAAAGGCGAAGTACGAGTAAGCCATTATTCAATAGCCTTCGTGATTTTTTGTATTTCGTTTCTGTAGGCATTGATTTTTTTATCCCATGGTTCCCAGACACTTCCATAGAACTGAACACCGCTTTTTGATGCTAATGCTGAGTCTGATTGGGTAAGGTCGAAAATTGCTTTCCCTAGCATTTGGGAAACAGGAACCAGTTGTCCAAGGTTTTCAATTGAACAAATTATAGGATCAGAAAGTCCTGGCTTTATATTGATAATTTTTGAGGCCATGAGTTTTGACTTGATTTCTTTCTTTATATTTTTAGACCATTTTTGATATGATTCTTTGATGAGTGATTTGTGAACTTGGAAGTTTTGGTTAATCAGTCCACAGAATTCTGGCGATCCATAGTTGCTCTCGATTCCATATGGCTCTAGAGTGTCGAGGATTATTTTGTCGTGTTTAATCCAGTCTTCGATAAGTTTAGGTAGCGTGTTTATCCCTAGATAGCAGAATCGATCCGGCGTGACTGGAATGATGAACTTGTCCGAAGCAAGAAAAGCCAGTCGGGTAATAGCGCCAGTGCTTGGTCCGAGATCAATCAATATGTAGTCTAGGGCAAACTCTTTACCTAGATCTTCAATAAGCCTACGAAAGCTAATGTAAGTATTTTTTTCGTTAATGTTAGTAGTTATAGCTTGGTTGATAGATGTTCCGAAGTAAGGTTCTGCTTGTGCACTAAATTCTATATCGCCACGTATTAGGTAGAGGTTGCTGTATATGTTCGATTCGGCGAGGGAAATATTTCTAACATCTATGCGGGCTGCTGCGCCGTCTAGTCGTGGTCTGAAGACGTCAAGTATCGAATCTCCAGGTAGTTGTTTGTTTGGGTTGTCGAAGTATTCCTCATCATTCGCAAAGAAGAGCTCTGTGAGGTTGCATTGAGAATCGGCGTCTATAAAAAGAACCTTTTTCCCAAGTTTTGATAAATAAGCACCTACGTTAAATAAAGTGGTGGTTTTTGATACTCCACCTTTATTGTTGTAGAAGGTCAGGGTTTGGGTGTTTTTTGTCGAGTTTGAATTGTTATTTGTCATTATGTGCTCCAAAAAAAACCCCGCTATGCGGGGTTTTTAAAATGTCCCTATTGGTAGGAGCATTTCTATCATGTTATTGAGCCATCATCAATCCCAGCTCAACGCCCCACCAGTCTGATACTCAATAACCCGAGTCTCAAAGAAATTCTTCTCTTTCTTCAAGTCCATAATCTCGCTCATCCAAGGGAACGGGTTAGTCGTCCCTGGGTACTCTTCCTTCAAACCAATCTGCGACAAACGACGGTTAGCGATGAACTTCAGGTAGTCCTCCATCATCGCCGCGTTCATGCCCAACACGCCGCGAGGCATGGTGTCACGGGCGTATTCGATCTCCAGTTGCGTACCCTGCAGGATCATCTGGGTCGCTTCTTCCTTCATCTCGGCATCCCACAGGTGTGGGTTTTCGATTTTGATCTGGTTGATCACGTCGATGCCGAAGTTCAGGTGCATGGATTCGTCGCGCAGGATGTATTGGAACTGCTCGGCGACGCCGGTCATTTTGTTGCGGCGGCCCATGGACAGGATCTGGGTGAAGCCGCAGTAGAAGAAGATGCCTTCCAGAACGCAGTAGTAGGCGATCAGGTTGCGCAGCAGTTCTTTGTCGGTGTCCGGGGTGCCGGTTTCGAACTTCGGATCGGAGATCGAGCGGGTGTACTTCAGGCCCCAGGCTGCCTTTTTCGCGACCGACGGGATCTCGTGGTACATGTTGAAGATCTCGCCTTCATCCATGGCCAGCGATTCGATGCAGTACTGGTAGGCGTGGGTGTGGATCGCCTCTTCGAACGCCTGGCGCAGGATGTACTGGCGGCATTCCGGGTTGGTGATCAGGCGGTACACGGCCAGAACCAGGTTGTTGGCAACCAGGGAGTCGGCGGTGGAGAAGAAGCCGAGGTTGCGCATCACGATGCGGCGCTCGTCGTCGGTCAGGCCTTCCGGGTTTTTCCAGAGGGCGATGTCGGCGGTCATGTTGACTTCTTGCGGCATCCAGTGGTTTGCGCAGCCGTCCAGGTACTTCTGCCAGGCCCAGTCGTACTTGAAAGGTACGAGTTGGTTGAGGTCGGCGCGGCAGTTGATCATGCGCTTTTCGTCAACGGCGACACGGGCGGAGGCGCCTTCGAGTTCGGCGAGGCCTTCGGCGACGTCGAGGGAATCCAGTGCGGCCTTGGCGCGGGCCACGGCGGCCGAGTCGTCGGCGGTCACGGCGCGGGCTTCCAGCGCTGCGGCACCGCCGGCGCTGTCGAGGCGGTCCATGTTGGCTTCAGTAGCGTGGCCGGCGTTGGCGCCTTTCACGGTTGCTACTTCACTGTCTTCTTTGTCGAATTCGTCCCAGCTCAGCATGACGTGTCGTCTCCTGCGTGAGGGCCTGTCGCCCCGTGTGAAACCTGATTGGTTGGTTGTTCACACGGTCGTACAGACCGCGTTGGATCTTAAGGAATCGTTTTTTGCAGCAGCTAAGGCAGGCAATAAAACAGAATTTTGTACGGGTTTCCGAGAGCCTCTGACGGGCGCAGCTCAGCGTTGACGCTGCTGCGGGGCTTCAGAATGGCTTTTGTTCCCTGTAAGGGAATATTGCTGACCCGATTAGGGCGGCATTATAGGGAAAAAAACACGGCTGTGCTGAGGCGAATCCGCGCATGGAGCGGTCGAGGAGGCTGGTTTTTCGATGAGAGTGCGGGTTTACAGGGCTTTGCCGGGGATAGATTTTTTTTCGCAAAAATCTCGCGATTGTGGATTTGCTCAAAAAACGAACAAAAAAACCGGTTTTTCACTACATCTAGTGTTTTGCAAGCATTTTTGACGACTCCAGACACAACTGAGCCCGACCGAAGTCGGGCTGGGATCGACCCTCAAATGAGGCGCTGAGCGGTCCGATTCGGTGCAGTCTCGATCATCAATTGGTGCAGCCGTTACCCATGACGCTGTAGCGCAGGATGTGACGCTGACCCTTGGAGTCGTCGTATTCCATTTTCATCGGAACAACTTCGCAGACGTTTGGAACTTCGCTCATGGAAACTACGTTGGCGATGTCCAGGTGAGTCGAGTAAGTGTATTCCTCGATAGCCGGTTGTTGCTGTGCGACATCAGTCGGGACCTCGTCTGCCATGGCGGTTGCGCACAGACTGCTGAGGGCCAGAACCAATAAAGCTTTCATTTCAGATTTACCTTTTTGAGGTCGAGTGGGGTCACGCAACCTTTTTAGGGTTGCGTGTGGAACTTCATCACTTGGATAAGTTGATTAACGGCCTTCGTGGGGGCTGTAACGTTGTTAATCGGTTTGCCTTGTCGGCGATGCGGATTTTAGGGAGGTGGGGTGGGGGTAAACAGGTGGGGTTTTGATAAACACTTTTCGCGGTTTTGGTAACAATCGCCGCAAAACACCAAAAATCCCCTGTAGGAGCTGCCGAAGGCTGCGATCTTTTGATCCTGTTTTTAAAGGGCAAGATCAAAAGATCGCAGCCTTCGGCAGCTCCTACAGGGGTGGGGGTCTTGAGGGCGCAGGGCTTGTTACTACCATCGTCGAATGGTTCTATGGGCCCGGCCCGGCTACAACGGGGTCATACAAAAACAACTATTTCACCGAGGTAAGAAAGATGAGTGCGGCTTCTCTGTATCCCGTTCGTCCCGAGGTTCTGGCCAATACGCTGACTGACGAGGCGACCTACAAAGCCATGTACCAGCAGTCGGTCGTCAACCCTGACGGTTTCTGGCGCGAGCAAGCCAAGCGCCTCGACTGGATCAAGCCTTTCACCACGGTGAAGCAGACTTCCTTCGACGATCACCATGTCGACATCAAATGGTTCGCCGACGGCACCCTGAACGTTTCCTACAACTGCCTCGACCGTCATCTGGCCGAGCGCGGCGATCAGATCGCAATCATCTGGGAAGGCGATGACCCTTCCGAAAGCCGCAACATCACCTACCGCGAACTCCACGAACAAGTCTGCAAACTGGCCAACGCCCTGCGTGGTCAGGACGTGCACCGCGGCGACGTGGTGACTATCTATATGCCGATGATCCCCGAAGCCGTGGTCGCCATGCTGGCCTGCACCCGGATCGGCGCGATTCACTCGGTGGTGTTCGGTGGCTTCTCGCCGGAAGCGCTGGCCGGGCGGATCATCGACTGCAAATCGAAAGTGGTGATCACCGCTGACGAAGGCATCCGTGCCGGCAAGAAGATCTCGCTGAAGGCCAACGTTGATGACGCGCTGACCAATCCGGAAACCAGCAGCATCCAGAAAGTCATCGTGTGCAAGCGCACCGGTGGCGACATCAAGTGGAACCAGCATCGCGACATCTGGTACGAAGACCTGATGAAAGTGGCGGGCACCGTCTGCGCGCCGAAAGAGATGGGCGCCGAAGAGGCGTTGTTCATCCTTTACACCTCCGGCTCCACCGGCAAGCCGAAGGGCGTGCAGCACACCACCGGCGGTTATCTGTTGTACGCGGCGATGACTCACGAGCGTGTGTTCGACTACCGCCCGGGCGAAATCTACTGGTGCACCGCCGACGTCGGCTGGGTCACCGGTCACAGCTACATCGTCTACGGCCCGCTGGCCAATGGCGCGACCACCCTGCTGTTCGAAGGCGTGCCGAACTATCCGGACATCACCCGGGTGGCGAAAATCGTCGACAAGCACAAGGTCAACATCCTCTACACGGCACCAACCGCGATCCGCGCGATGATGGCCTCCGGCACCGCCGCCGTTGAAGGCGCGGATGGCAGCAGCCTGCGTCTGCTCGGTTCGGTGGGCGAGCCGATCAACCCGGAAGCCTGGGACTGGTACTACAAGAATGTCGGCAAGTCGCGTTGCCCGATCGTCGATACCTGGTGGCAGACCGAAACCGGCGGCAACATGATGAGTCCGCTGCCGGGGGCGCATGCGCTGAAGCCGGGGTCGGCGGCACGTCCGTTTTTCGGCGTGGTACCGGCGCTGGTCGATAACCTCGGCAACATCATCGAGGGCGAGGCCGAGGGCAATCTGGTGATTCTCGATTCGTGGCCGGGTCAGGCGCGTACGCTGTATGGCGATCATGACCGCTTTGTCGACACCTACTTCAAGACTTTCCGTGGCATGTACTTCACCGGTGACGGTGCGCGGCGTGACGCTGATGGTTACTACTGGATCACCGGGCGTGTCGACGACGTGCTCAACGTCTCCGGCCACCGCATGGGCACCGCCGAGATCGAAAGCGCCATGGTTGCGCACCCGAAAGTCGCCGAAGCGGCGGTGGTCGGTGTGCCGCACGACATCAAGGGGCAGGGCATTTATGTCTACGTCACCCTGAAGAATGGTGAAGAGCCGAGCGAGCAGTTGCGTCTGGAGCTGAAGAACTGGGTGCGCAAAGAGATCGGCCCGATTGCTTCGCCGGACGTGATCCAGTGGGCGCCGGGGTTGCCGAAGACCCGTTCGGGCAAGATCATGCGGCGGATTCTGCGCAAGATTGCTACGGCTGAGTACGAGGGGTTGGGGGATATCTCTACCCTGGCGGATCCGGGTGTGGTGCAGCATTTGATTGATACGCACAAGACGATGAATGTGGCGTAAGCGTTAGCTCTGTAGAAGCCCTGTCCGGTGATGCCGGGCGGGGCTTTTTTGTGTCTGGAAGTTTTGGGGTGGCAGGGCCGGCCTCTTCGCGAGCAAGCCCGCTCCCACAGGTTGATGTGTGGTCTGTCTGGAAGAATGCAGTCCAGCCGGGGCTATTTTGTCTGGTGGGTTTGTGGTGGTTTTGCTGGCCTCTTCGCGAGCAAGCTCGCTCCCACAGGTTGATCGCGGTCCGTCTGAAAGAATGCAGGGCCACTGTGGGAGCGAGCTTGCTCGCGAAGGCAATCTGTCAGACGCCGCAGTAATCCCCTGTCAGAAACCCAACCCACCCAGCCAATAATTATCGATTTCCTGCGTAAGCCCCTTCCCGCTGTTACCCATCCCCGTCCGAGTAACCAAATGTGTAACCGCCCGCCCCGCCGCGGGGCGAAGGGAAACGCAATGCCCCGTTTTAGAGCCTTAAAACTCCCGGTGAAAAATAAGACACAACGCTGCGCTTGCCGGATTAGAAGGGTTTGCGAATAATAGGCCCGCAATTTGCAGCATAGATCGGTTCACTGTCTTTCGCTCTTGCATGAATTTGCAAGGCTGTCAATGCGCTCAAGCGGGTTTCTCTGTGCATCTGTAATTAGTTGTCGCATTGAAGAAATATCGGCTTCGGGCCTGTCGTTAGAATGCCGATCACTCGCTCATCGTGGCTGACGTTGAAACCCCCGATGGTTTCAATGGGAAATTTCCCACCGATGCTGCGCCGCTTTCCCGATTCACCCATTCGCATATTGGGCTGTCGCTCACTCTGCCGTTTTTGCCCTTTACCGATGGAGTCCCAAGATGAAGAAACTTGTGCTGCTTGGCGCCCTGGCACTGTCCGTGCTGTCGCTGAATTCCTTCGCTGATGAAAAACCTCTGAAGATCGGTATCGAAGCGGCTTACCCTCCGTTCGCTTCCAAAGCGCCGGATGGCAGCATCGTCGGTTTCGACTACGACATCGGCAACGCCCTGTGCGAGCAGATGCAGGTCAAGTGTGTGTGGGTCGAGCAAGAGTTCGACGGTCTGATCCCGGCACTGAAAGTGCGCAAGATCGACGCGATCCTGTCGTCCATGTCGATCACCGAAGACCGCAAGAAATCCGTGGACTTCACCAACAAGTACTACAACACCCCGGCCCGTCTGGTCATGAAGCAAGGCACCGTTGTCAGCGACAACCTGTCTGAGCTCAAGGGCAAGAACATCGGTGTGCAACGTGGCTCGATCCACGAGCGTTTCGCTCGCGAAGTCCTGGCCCCGCTGGGTGCCGAGATCAAGCCATACGGCTCGCAGAACGAAATCTACCTCGACGTGGCCGCCGGTCGCCTCGACGGTACCGTGGCTGACGCCACCCTGCTGCAGGACGGCTTCCTGAACACTGATTCCGGCAAAGGCTTCGCCTTCGTTGGCCCGCAGTTCACCGATGTCAAATACTTCGGCGACGGCGTAGGCATCGCGGTGCGCAAGGGCGACGCGCTGAAAGACAAGATCAACGCGGCCATCGCGGCCATCCGTGAAAACGGTAAATACAAAGCCATCCAGGACAAGTACTTCGCCTTCGATATCTACGGCAAGTAACACGTCTCTGCGACAAGTCAGAAATGGCGCAAGCAACAGGATCTCTGCGGTTTGCGCCATTTTTTCATCCCAACTTTCGAGGACCTGAATCATGTTGAAAGGCTACGGGGCTGTCATCCTCGATGGCGCATGGCTGACGCTTCAGCTCGCCTTGTCGTCCATGGCCCTGGCCATCGTTCTCGGGCTGATCGGGGTCGCGTTGCGCCTGTCGCCGATTCGTTGGCTGGCGTGGCTGGGCGATCTGTATTCCACGGTGATCCGCGGGATTCCCGACCTGGTGCTGATCCTGCTGATCTTCTACGGCGGTCAGGACTTGCTCAACCGCGTCGCGCCGATGCTCGGCTATGACGACTACATCGACCTGAATCCGCTGGCCGCCGGTATCGGCACTCTCGGTTTCATCTTCGGTGCGTACCTGTCAGAGACGTTCCGTGGCGCGTTCATGGCGATCCCCAAGGGCCAGGCTGAAGCAGGCATGGCGTACGGCATGAGCAGTTTTCAAGTGTTCTTCCGGGTGATGGTGCCGCAGATGATTCGTCTGGCGATCCCTGGTTTCACCAACAACTGGCTGGTGCTGACCAAGGCCACCGCGCTGATTTCGGTGGTCGGTCTGCAAGACATGATGTTCAAGGCCAAGCAGGCGGCGGATGCCACCCGCGAGCCTTTCACCTTCTTCCTCGCAGTGGCGGCGATGTACCTGGTGATTACCAGTGTCTCGTTGCTGGCGCTGCGTCACCTTGAGAAGCGCTACTCGGTAGGCGTAAGGGCGGCTGATCTATGATCTTCGACTACAACGTCATTTGGGAGGCCATGCCGCTGTACCTCGGCGGCCTGCTGACTACCCTCAAACTGCTCGCGCTGTCGCTGTTGTTCGGTCTGTTGGCGGCACTGCCGCTGGGCCTGATGCGCGTCTCCAAGAACCCGATCGTCAACGGCGCCGCGTGGCTCTACACCTACGTGATCCGCGGTACGCCGATGCTGGTGCAGCTGTTCCTGATCTACTACGGTCTGGCGCAGTTCGAAGCAGTACGTGAAAGCTTCTTGTGGCCGTGGCTGTCCAGCGCGACGTTCTGTGCGTGCCTGGCGTTCGCGATCAACACCAGCGCCTACACCGCCGAGATCATTGCCGGCAGCCTCAAGGCCACGCCGAACGGCGAGATCGAAGCCGCCAAGGCCATGGGCATGTCGCGCTTCAAACTGTACAAGCGCATCCTGTTGCCATCGGCCCTGCGCCGGGCGCTGCCGCAGTACAGCAACGAAGTGATCATGATGCTGCAGACCACCAGTCTGGCGTCCATCGTGACCCTGATCGACATCACCGGCGCGGCCCGTACCGTCAACGCGCAGTACTACCTGCCGTTCGAGGCGTACATCACCGCCGGCGTGTTCTACCTGTGCCTGACCTTCATTCTGGTGAAGCTGTTCAAGCTGGCCGAGCGCCGCTGGTTGAGCTACCTGGCCCCGCGGAAGCACTGATATGGAACGCATCGACCACGTATTGCCGTGGAGCCACTTGGGCAGCGAGCGCAAGATCTCGGTCTTCCGCTTCGGCAGCGGCGAGCGCAAGGCTTACATCCAGGCCAGCCTGCACGCCGACGAACTGCCCGGCATGCGCACCGCCTGGGAGCTGAAAAAGCGCCTTGGCGAGCTCGAAGCCCAAGGCTTGCTCAACGGTGTGATCGAGCTGGTGCCGGTCGCCAACCCGCTGGGCCTCGGCCAATTGCTGCAAGGCAATCATCAGGGGCGTTTCGAGGCGGGCAGCGGCAAGAATTTCAACCGTGATTTCGTCGAGCTGAGCGCGCCGGTTGCGGCGGCGCTGGCCGACCGTCTCGGTGACGATCCACACGCCAACATTCGCCTGATCCGTCAGGCCATGGCTGATCATCTGGCGGCACTGCCCGAGGCGAGCAGCCAGTTGCAAGGCATGCAGCGCGTTTTGCTCAGCCACGCCTGCACCGCCGACGTGGTGCTCGATCTGCATTGCGACGCTGAAGCCGCGCTGCACATGTATGCGCTGCCGCAGCATTGGCCGCAGTGGCGTTCGCTGGCCGCGCACCTGAATGTGAAGGTCGGGTTGCTGGCGGAAGATTCCGGCGGCAGCTCCTTCGATGAAGCGTGCTCGTTGCCGTGGCTGCGCCTGTCGCGGCAGTTCCCGGATGCGCAGATTCCGCTGGCGTGCCTGGCGACTACCGTCGAGCTCGGCGGTCAGGCCAATACCGACCGCGCTGATGCGGTGGCCTGGGCCGAAGGCATTCTGGCGTTCCTTGCCGAGCAGGGCCTGATTACGGGCGAGTGGCCGAAACCGGCCAACGAAGCGTGCGAAGGCATGCCGTTCGAAGGCACTGAATTACTGTTGGCACCGCACCCCGGTGTGGTGAGTTTTCTGCGTAAACCCGGCGAGTGGGTTGAAGCCGGGGATGAGATTTTCGAAGTGATCGACCCTGTGTCCGATCGGGTCAGCACGGTGTGTGCTGGTACGTCCGGGGTGCTGTTTGCCATTGAACGGCTGCGCTATGCCCAACCCGGTTTCTGGCTGGCCAAGGTGGCGGGGCGCGAAGCGCTGCGTCACGGGCGCTTGCTCAACGACTGACTGACTGTTTTTGTGAGAACCGACCGCATGTACAAACTTGAAGTCCAAGACCTGCATAAACGCTATGGCAGTCACGAAGTGCTCAAGGGCGTGTCCCTGAAAGCGGCAGCCGGCGATGTGATCAGCATCATCGGCTCCAGTGGCTCCGGCAAAAGTACTTTCCTGCGCTGCATCAACCTGCTTGAGCAGCCGCACGCGGGCAAGATCCTGCTCAACAACGAAGAGCTGAAGCTGGTGGCGAACAAGGACGGCGCGCTGAAGGCCGCTGATCCGAAACAGCTGCAGCGCATGCGTTCGCGCCTGTCGATGGTGTTCCAGCATTTCAACTTGTGGTCGCACATGACCGCGCTGGAAAACATCATGGAAGCGCCGGTCCACGTACTCGGTGTTTCCAAGGCTGAAGCGCGCGAGAAGGCCGAGCACTACCTGAACAAGGTTGGCGTGGCCCATCGTAAAGACGCGTTCCCGGGGCACATGTCCGGTGGCGAGCAGCAGCGCGTGGCAATTGCCCGTGCGCTGGCGATGGAACCGGAAGTGATGCTGTTCGACGAGCCGACTTCGGCCCTCGACCCGGAGCTGGTTGGCGACGTACTCAAAGTGATGCAAGCGCTGGCTCAGGAAGGCCGCACCATGGTCGTGGTTACGCACGAAATGGGCTTCGCCCGTGAAGTGTCGAACCAGTTGGTGTTCCTGCACAAAGGTGTGGTGGAAGAGAGTGGCAACCCGCGCGAAGTGCTGGTCAATCCGCAATCCGAGCGCTTGCAACAATTCCTGTCGGGTAGCCTCAAGTAATCGCTCCCGTTATGCACCAAATTAGGTCATGCTTCGCGACCTGAAGACTTGCTCGGCCCTCTGTGGGAGCGGGCTTGCTCGCGAAAGCGGTGTTTCAGTCGACATCATTGGTGTCTGATCTACCGCATTCGCGAGCAAGCCCGCTCCCACAATGGATCTGCGACAGTTTCGATTACGGGCTAGCATTGGCCCATGCCTTCATCACCGTTCTTCGTTTCGGATTGCCCGCCCATGACTGCCCATCGAATTGGTTTCCTGATTTGGCCCAGCACTAAAGCTTTGACGCTGGCGCTGGCGGAGGAGGCCTTGCGTGTTGCTCAGCGGGTGCATCCGGAGGTGGTTTACGAACTGTCGTTCCTGCAGGCCGAAGCCGGCACCGAAGCCACGGCCGAAGGCGCCTGGCAACTGCCGGGCGAGGCCTGGACCGGCAAGCTGGAAAACTTCCAGAAACTGTTCCTGCTCGCCGACGAGCCGCCGACCACCCTGGCCCCGGCACTCAGCAGCGCGCTCAAGCAACTGGTGCGGGCCGGTTGCGTGATCGGTGGCCTGTCGGCGGGCGTGTATCCGTTGGCGCAACTCGGTCTGCTCGACGGTTATCGCGCGGCCGTGCACTGGCGCTGGCAGGACGATTTCGCCGAGCGCTTCCCGAAAGTCATCGCCACCAGTCACCTGTTCGACTGGGATCGCGATCGCCTGACCGCGTGCGGCGGCATGTCGGTACTCGACCTGCTGCTGGCGGTGCTGGCCCGTGATCATGGAGCAGAACTGGCCGGTGCGGTCTCCGAAGAACTGGTGGTCGAACGCATCCGCGAGGGCGGCGAGCGTCAGCGCATCCCATTGCAGAACCGCCTCGGTTCCAGCCATCCGAAGCTCACCCAAGCCGTGTTGCTGATGGAAGCCAATATCGAAGAGCCGCTGACCACCGACGAAATCGCCCAGCATGTGTGCGTGTCCCGTCGGCAGTTGGAGCGGATCTTCAAGCAATACCTCAACCGCGTGCCGAGCCAGTACTACCTGGAACTGCGCCTGAACAAGGCCCGGCAGATGTTGATGCAGACCAGCAAGTCGATCATCCAGATCGGCCTGTCCTGCGGTTTCTCCTCGGGACCGCATTTCTCCAGCGCCTATCGCAACTTCTTCGGCGCCACGCCGCGGGAAGATCGCAACCAGCGGCGCAGCAGCAGTCCGTTCGAACTGTCGTCGGTGCCGCCGGAGCGCGGTTGACGCGTCCCGGCCAATCGCGCTGAACATCACTCGTCGGCTTCGGAGTCTTCGGACGTCGATACCTCCATTTCCGCGCGGTCGATGACCGCCTCCACGCCAAAGTCGATGCGGTAGTTTCTGAAGTAGGCGATCAGCCGTTGAATGCTGGTTTCAGAGAGCGGGTTGTCCCGCAGGTTGATTTTGTCTGCGCGCTCCTCGGGCAGTTCGAGGATGTCGCTGGGGATATCGCTGATGGCGTTGCCATCCAGCGCGACGACATCCAGATGTTCGAGCTGCAGCAAGCCACGGGGCAGGCCGGTAATGCCGGTGTTGTCCAGCAGCAGAGTCGACAGGTCGCTCATCTGGCTGACATCCGGAATTTCTCCCAGTGGGTTGTCGCTCAGATCCAGATGATCCAGGCGCTCCATTTGCGCCAGCTCCAGAGCCGTTTCGCGGGTCAGGGTGATGTGGCATTCCGAGAGCGACAGGTAGCTGAGGTCGGCCATCCGGAATATCGCCGCAGGAATCTGTTCGAGCCGGAACTGGTAGAGCGTCAGCGCCTTCAGGTTGGGAAAGGTCTGCAGAAACTCCGCAGTGCCGGAGGTGTGCCCCGGTCGGCTCCTCATGTAGAGATGCGTGAGGTGGGAAAAGTCAGCGTTGAGCACGGGCAGATCACCGGTGATGGTCATGGACAGGTTCAGGTCGTAGAGCGGTTGGCTGTCCTGATCAAAATCATCCTGTTCGGTTTCCCGGCGCCAGCTCTGTTCGATACGGTTCTTGAATTCGAGGCGCGCTTCCTGCTCGTTCAATACCTCTTCGAGGGTAAAGGGTTCGCCACTGATCGGATGCAGCAAGGGGTGTTCGGTGCTCCAGTCGGCGAGGCTGTCGCTCATGTCGCGAAACTCGGACTCGCGGCGCGTCAGCTCGACTCGGCCCTCAGCCAGCGTGCCGGGCAGCAGGTAGAAGAGCTCGCTGGCCTGTTCCTGATCCATCTGGGTGTACAGCGCTTGTACGCGCTGCAGGTCGGCGGTCTCGGCCAGTACGCCGAAGTCCTGACGGGTTTGATTGAAGTGATGTTTGATCCGTTCGCGGTCTGCGGCACCGATCGGGTTACCCCCGAGGTCGAAGCCTTCCGGAATGTTGTTGGGCAGGTCGAAAAGCGCCTGGGGTAACGCTTCGATCGCGTTGTCATTGAGCAATGCGGTGCGCAGTTGCTGGCGCGACAACAGGCCGGCCGGCAGCGTCGAAATGCCGGTTTCCGAGACGTCGATGTAACTCAGCCTGGCCATTCTCTCGACGTTGGGCGCAAGGCCCAGCGGGTTATGGAACAGGTCGAGGATTTTCAGATTTGTCTGGGCTGCCAGTGTTGCTTGAGTTTCCGGCGTCAGGGTAATGCCACACTCGCTGAGCACCAGTTCGCGCAGTTGCGGTGAACGGTTGATGGCTTGCGGCAGTTCGCCCAGAGGCATGCTGCGCAACACCAGGCGCCGCAGGCCGGAGAAGTTGTTGAGGAACCCGTGCACCCCCCGAGTGCCGGCGACACCTTCGATCGTCAGGTAATCCACGTGACTGAAATTGACCTCCACTTGCGGCAGCTCGCCGAGAATCGGATGGGACAGGCGCAGGTCGATCGTGTGTTCGGTGTCTTCCGGCAGCACCACCTGTTGCTTCCAGCAGTCGATGAGGTCGACGCGCATTTGCCGTCGGCGCTGGCGCTGGATGGCGTACTGCTCGGTGTTGAGCTGGACCCCGGTTTCCGGGTGCACTTGGGGCACCGCATCGACCCACGGATCAAGGACTGCGACCAGGCGCTGACGCTCAGTGATCAACCGGTACAGCTCGCTGCGCGGACCATTCGGGTGGCGTTGCAGGCGGGCGACAAATTCTTCCAGCTCTTCCGGAAGCAAATGCGGCAGCAGCCAGTGCGCGTGTGTTTGCAAGGTCGGCGTGTCGGTGGGCATGCGCCGATGGCCGGTGGCGCCTCCGTGCAAGCGCATGATCGTCGGGTCGTAGGCAGGTTTGCGGTTCGGGTTTTGTGCGAGCAGTGCCAGTAGCGTTTCCCGGGGCAGCGAGTGTTGGCGAATCAGCTGTTCGAACTCGGTCATTTCGCCAATGCCGATGTTCAGCGCCGAGCGCTCGGTGGCTGGCAAGGCTTGCAGCAGGCTGGAGGGCAGTGAGCCGGAGGTGCGCAGTGGTTGGTCGGTCTCATCGAAGGGCTGATAATCACCCTGTTCAGTCAGCACCAGTGTCCTGCGAATGGTAGCGCTCTGCGGGCCAATGCTGTCGAGCAGGCGCCCGTTGCGGCTGTAATGCCTGACCTCAAGGCGCAACGAATCCGACCAGCCCGGCAGGCGTGGCAGTGTGTGCAGGATCAGGCGATCCGTGTCGAGATTGTGCGCTGTGGCTTTCAGCGTCAGGCCCTCCAGGGCTCGGCTTGCGCGCACTTGCAGGCGCGCCTCCTGAGTCAGTTCGACCAGACGCTGGGACAGCGTCGAGCGCTGTAGTTGCTGGCACTCGGCGTCACTCGCGGTTTCGACGATTGCCTGGGCCAGATGCCTGGGCAGGTCGGGTTCGGCGTCCATCAATGCCTGGGTCAGCGCGCCGGCACCCCGTTGCAGTTGGCGATAGCGATCTTCGAACAGGCGTTGGCGCTGCTGTTGCGCCAGTTCGGCAACGGTTTGGCGCAGGCGCGTGGCAGCCGCCTCTGGTGTGGGGGCCGGTGCCTGCGGTGCTTCGCCCAGCAGTGTGTTTCTTTGTGCAGGGGTCAGACGTCGCAGCCAGGTTTTCAGCAGGTCGCCATCGTCCAGCCGTGTTCCTTCAATCTGGATGAATGGCACATCGGCGACGGGACTGCGCCACAGGGTTCGCCCCTGGCGATCAATCAGTTTCAGGCCGCAGTCGGCGGGCCAGTGGCCGTGGTCAAACAGCAGTTGCAGTTGGCTGGCGGGATCGGCCTTGAGGTAGTCCTCGGCACGGTGGCTGCCGACCTGTTCGATGAACAATTGAAGGTCCTGGTCGATCTGCCAGCGTTCGAGCGTGTCGACCAGCAGCGGTGGCAACTGACCGAGCTCGACATGCATCTGGCGCAAGGCGTTTTCTTCGCAGCCGCTGATGTTCAGCAGGCGTTCTTGCAGCTCGGTGGGAAGACGCTGCATCAACGGGCTGCTGCGGCTCAGCACGGTGGCGCGGTCCCAGCCCAGTGGCTGGTCGAGTTCGGTTTGCCAGGCGCCGGCGGCGTTGTGCCGCAGGGCCGGTTTGTAGGCCTCGGGACGCGTCGGATGGTCGATGCGATGCGCGCCCGTTTCGGCGGCGCGGCTGACGGCATAGCGCTTTTGTCCCAGGGGCAGCAGGGTTTTGCCTTGGTGGTGTTGCAGGCCCAATGCGTCGATTTGCAGGTCTTTGGGCAAGGCGCCGGGCAATTCGTAGGGGCGCAGGTCGGGCTTCCAGTAGAGGGTCTTGCCATTCGCGGCCTTCACCGGAATGAAGCGGTCGATGAACTTGACGACATCGCTCGGCAGCAGCGCGCGAAACTCGCCGGCCGTGATGACGCCTCCGGCTGCAAAGGTGCCGACTTGCACGACGGATTCCACGGCGCCCATGAAGTGCCCGAGGGCTTCACGTGGCAGTCCTTCGGCCCAGTCGACGATACTTTCGAACGCCTCGTCGAGCATCTGGTAGGCGGTGTAGGCGAGCATCAGTTCACCGAGAAACGGCACGAATGGCAGGGCGACGAAAGCGACGATATTGAGCAGGGTCTGGGCGATTTCGGTGAAGGAATCCCAGAGTGCCCAGCGCGCTTTGCGATCGACCGTGGCGGTCGAAACGGCGACGACGCGGGCATCGTTGAGCATTTTGTCGAGCTTGCGTTGGTACAGATAGGTGAACAGCTCAGCGCGAATCGCGGTCGCGGCTATTTGCAGGAGCGGGCGTTCAGTCGCGGTCTCGCGCCAGGTGGGGCGTGGGTCGCCGGTCTGTACCGGTTGCCAGGTGACAGGGCCGAGGAGGTTGTTCAACCGTCCGAAAAAATGACCGCGCTCGGCATGCTCGATAAAGCGGCTGAAAAAGGCCTGGTATTGCGGATCGCGCAGGCGCTGGGCCAGCTCCTCGGTAAAGGCGCCGGTGCTGGCGTACTCCTTGATCGGGTGCAGCGGGTCATCGGGAATGTACACCACCACCCGCGCTGGCGCGTTTGCTGCTTCAAGGTTCGGCGCGAACAGCACGATGCCGGTCAGGCTGGCGTCCAGCATCGTCAGCGCATGGCATTGCCACGCCTGACGATTGAGGCGCAAATGCTGCAAGCCATCGAGCAGGCCGAGAATCAGGCGATGCACATCGGCGCCGAGGTTTTTTTGCAAGTAGGCCATCTGCAGGGCGGCGACTAGCGCGGCTTTTTCGCTGGCGCAGACTCTGGCTTGCAGCACCGCCGCGACCAGCGGATTGCTCAAGCCCAGGTTGTCTTGCAGATACACGCTGTAGCGCCGGCCGATATCCAGTTCGCGGCACAGGCGGGTGAAGGCGATGATCGGCATCGACTCAAGCATGCCCGGCAATATGCGGAACCGGCCTTCGGGTGAAGGCTGGCTGATATAGGCCGAAGCGGGTTCGAAAGCGTCATCGGAGGTCTCGCTGCTTTCAAAGTTGTGCAGCGCGGCGTCCAGCAGCGAGACGGTCCAGGTGCGCGCGGCGCCGGATTTGATTCGCAGCCACGGAACATGAGCTGGCAGGTACAGGCGCAGGAAAACCTGTCTGACATCCAGCAGCAGGCCAAAGCGTTTTTGCAGCTCGGCGCGCAGTAACGGTTCGGCGAAGGTTTTGGCGTCTTGCAGGCGGGCAAGGCTTTGCTCGACTCGGTTGTGTGCAGTCCAGTGCGCGGCATTCAGCGTGCGCAGCTTTTCATGGTCGTTGCGCGATGCTCGCACGAGGCTGACGGGCAGTAGAGGACTGGCCTGTTTCAAAGCTTCGCGCTTGTGTGCTGCAGCCTTGCTCAACCATGTCGGAATGGCTTGGAGCAGCGGTTGATAGTGTGCGTCCTGCCGGGGAAGCAGCAGTGCGTCGGGCAGTGTCGCGAGGGTGGAGGTGGTTTCGTGAATCATGGGGTGAGGCCATTTGCCTGGGAAAGGTCCATAGCAAACACCGGCCATTGATTCGATGTGCGGTACATATATACCGCACCCCATAAAACTCTCTTGCGTAAGATCCCGAGTACGTCTGCGCAAACGGCGGCGTGCAGTTTAAACTGCGCCTTTGCGACGCTATATGTCGCATTGCCGTAAACCCGGGAAAATCCGGGGTTTGCGCTATAAGAAGTTGTCGCTTGGCGGCAAGGCCGGGCTGAAAACTGTCCTTACAATCCCCCCATCGCTCGCCAGTTTCAGGCGGGTGGCCCTCATCAGGAGACTCCGATGTCCGTTGAGCACGCTGCGGTACAACGCGCCGATTTCGACCAGGTAATGGTTCCCAACTACGCGCCTGCCGCTTTCATTCCGGTGCGTGGCGCCGGTTCCCGCGTCTGGGATCAGGCCGGCCGCGAGCTGATCGACTTCGCCGGCGGCATCGCCGTTAATGTATTGGGCCATGCGCACCCGGCGCTGGTCGGTGCCTTGACCGAGCAAGCGAACAAGCTGTGGCACGTATCCAACGTGTTCACCAACGAGCCGGCCCTGCGCCTGGCGCACAAGCTGATCGACGCCACGTTCGCCGAGCGCGTGTTCTTCTGCAACTCCGGCGCTGAAGCCAACGAGGCCGCATTCAAGCTGGCCCGTCGCGTAGCGTTCGACCGTTTCGGCAGCGAGAAGTACGAGATCATCGCCGCGCTCAACAGCTTCCACGGCCGTACCCTGTTCACCGTCAACGTCGGTGGCCAGTCGAAGTACTCCGACGGTTTCGGTCCGAAAATCACCGGCATCACCCACGTCCCTTACAACGACCTGGCCGCGCTGAAAGCGGCGGTTTCCGACAAGACCTGTGCGGTCGTGCTCGAACCGATCCAGGGCGAGGGCGGTGTACTGCCGGCCGAGCTGGCTTACCTGCAAGGTGCCCGCGAACTGTGCGACGCGCACAACGCGCTGCTGGTGTTCGACGAAGTGCAGACCGGTATGGGCCGTACCGGCCACCTGTTCGCCTATCAGCATTACGGCGTGACCCCGGACATCCTGACCAGCGCCAAGAGCCTGGGCGGTGGTTTTCCGATCGCCGCGATGCTGACCACCGAAGCGCTGGCCAAGCATCTGGTCGTCGGCACCCACGGCACCACCTACGGCGGCAACCCGCTGGCGTGCGCCGTTGCCGAGGCAGTGATCGACGTGATCAACACCCCTGAGGTGCTGAACGGCGTCAACGCCAAGCACGACAAATTCAAGACCCGCCTGCAGCAGATCGGCGAGAAGTACGGCCTGTTCACTCAGGTGCGTGGCCTCGGTCTGTTGATCGGTTGTGTGCTGAGCGAAGCCTGGAAAGGCAAGGCCAAGGACATCTTCAACGCCGCTGAAAAAGAAGGCCTGATGATTCTGCAGGCTGGCCCGGACGTGATTCGTTTCGCCCCGAGCCTGGTGGTGGAAGACGCCGATATCGACGCCGGTCTGGACCGCTTCGAACGCGCCGCAGCAACACTGACGCAAGCCTGATAGACCCTTCGACGCCCGAGGATTTGGGCGTCGAACCCAATTTTTGATACCGGGCAATATCAA